>JAAFHK010000024.1:5563-11713 GCA_013297565.1 Cytophagales bacterium | reverse complement strand
CTGAAATTTATCGAAACGAATGATCATTATTGTTGGTATTTTAACTCAAGGTCGCAAATTGTCGTAAAAATCGAACATCATTTTCTGTAAAAAGCCGCAAATCGCGAATTTGGTATTTCAAATTCGTAATGCGTTCCAAACCCATGCCGAAAGCAAAACCTGTAAATTCGACAGGATCGATTCCGCTACTTTTCAATACATTTGGGTCGACCATTCCCGTTCCGCCAATTTCAACCCAGCCTGTATGTTTGCACATATTACAACCCTCACCTTTGCAGATCAGGCAGGAAATATCCAATTCGGCGCTTGGTTCAGTAAAAGGGAAATAGGACGGACGAAGGCGTATCTTGGTATTCTTTCCAAATAGTTCTTTAACAAAATGGAGTAAGGTTTGTTTTAAATCAGCAAATCCTACATTACGATCCACATACAAACCCTCAATTTGGTGAAAAATGCAGTGTGCGCGTGCAGAAATTGCCTCATTTCGAAAAACTCGCCCAATACACAGCGTCCTAATGGGCGGTGCTTGCGTTTCCATCACCCGTACTTGAATAGTCGAGGTATGGGTTCGTAAAAGTATGTCAGGATTTTTTTCAATAAAAAAAGTATCTTGCATATCACGCGCAGGGTGATCTGGCGGAAAATTCAAGGCGCTGAAATTGTGCCAATCGTCCTCGATTTCCCTACCTTCGGAAATATTAAAACCCATGCGTTCGAAAATCTCCTCTATTTGCCAACGCACTTGCGTAAGCGGATGCACACTCCCCAAATTTTCGGGAATTGTTGGTAGCGTAAGGTCTTGGGAAAGGCTAACAGACTTACTTTCAGTGAGTTCGCTTACTTGATCTACCAAAGATTTGTAACGGTCTTCGGCAAAATTTTTCAAACGGTTTAACTGTTGTCCCAGTTCCTTGCGGTGTTCAGGGGCAACTTCTTTCATTTGTTCAAAAAGTTCAGTAACCACACCTTTTCGTCCTATAAAAACAGATTTAAAACGTTCTAATTTGTCTTTAGAGTCGGCTTGAAATTCTTCAACTTCCTTGAGTACGTAATGAAGTTTGGACAAAATATCTTCCATCTTGTTATTTGTTTTTGATCATATCAATAAGTTCTGATTCTATTTCCCAACTCTGCGCCAAACGGATCATGGCGGTTGCTTCCATTTCGCTAATATAGCCTTTGAGGTTGTTTGCGTCCCAGACTTGCGAAAGATAGTCAAGGCGTTTGGCTTTGTCAAAATCCTTCATGATCGGGTCTAAAAACTCTTGGGCGCGATCAAAAGCACTATAATAATCTTCGGCTAAAAACTCGTTTGCCCATTGTAATTCGGTACTTGCATCGAGGCGCGAAGCGGCTTCGTCAAGGATTGCCTGTTCGTCTTCGTCGATGCCGTGAAAGTTAAAAATAATACACTTTAGTAGTAAAAATGCTTTTTTTTCTTCGCTTGTCATGAGCAGTTTTTTCGAAATTTTGAGGACAAAGATAATAATTTTGAATATTTTATTGTTTTCATCGACAATTATTTCTGGTATTTATTTAAAAATTTGCATAAAAGCATTTCAGCTATTTTGTAACCAATCTTTTTTTCTGATATTTTAGTATCAATTATTATGAATAATTTTGCATAAAGCCCTCATAGTGTATTTATAAAATACTGAAAATCAATGCATTGGCATACCTTGTTAATACTGATAAGGGATTAGCCGAAGATTAGGATAACAAAATATTGGGCGTGGGTTTTTGTTTGAAAACGGAAATCTGTTTTTGGGTTTCTTGTAGGATATAGTTCAAGATGGTCAAAAGTTTTGCCAGCTCGTCAATGCTATACACAAGGGCATTTTTAAGTAAAATATTGCCTTCTAATTTGCCAAACTCCCAAAATTTGCCTGTAGTAACAATCCCAAAAATACTCATATCAGGCATTTCATTTATTTCCCGAAACGCAATCATTTGCGCCAAACATTGTCCCCAGCCTTCCTCAAAATTTTCAGCCTTTGCCTCTACGGTGGTAAGCAAAGGATACGACAGGATTTCGTATTGCTCTTGGTCGAGGTAGGTAAACATATAATCAGGCACACCCGAAAGTTCCTCGTTAAAACGAATGGCTTGGTGTGTCCATAAATTAATTTTTTTGCGGTAGGGTTTCCAAGCCGCCCTCAAGAGAGGCGAAACCAAATTTTCGGAAGCATAAAATTCATTACTCCGATAGGTTTCCAAATTCAATAAAATTTCTTCTTGCAAATAAGGATTTACCTTTATTTCAGGCAAATCCTGTGGTATCAAATTGCCTGTTCGAGCAATAATTTGAGGGTATTTGTCCTTTACCGCCTTTATATTCTTAAAATTAGTAAATGCCATAGTTTCATTATTTTTAGACTACAAAAATACGAAAGAAAAACGGAAAAGTCTTTAAAAAGGTTCTTTACGTAAGTTCGCCCGTTTTTTGTTTCTTACTTTGAAAACAGAAAAACAAAAATTCCATCTCTTTTGAAAATGGAATTACGATTGATTTTCATAAAAATAGGCATTTTACTCCGTCTGTTCTCTTGCCAAATCTTTTTCGACTTCGGAAAGGAAAATCGCATCAATGCCTTCCTCTACACTTGGGGTTATGTTCAAAATGGTGTCTAAGCGCGAAATGGTAATAAGTTTCATGACATGATCACTAAGCGCCGCCAAAACCAAAAAACCTTCCACTTCGCCTGCCAAACGGTTGGCTACCAAAATAGAACTCAAACCCGAAGAATCCACATAACGAACTTGGCTCATGTCCAAGATCAGGTTGGGAACGCCTGATTGGAACAGGGTAATAAATTCACTTTTGAGTTTGGGGGCTAAAAGGGTGTCCAACTTTTCTTCCTCAAGGGATAGCAAAGTATATTTTTCGTGTTTATCAATAGAATATTTCATATTATTGTCAAAGTAAAGTAATAAATATCTGTAATGCGTAGCGAAATGTACGCTTATTTCTGTTTTTAAACAAATTATTTCAGTCTATTTTTCTCAAAAAACGTTTTTCCTATGCAACTTTTTTTTCAACCCGACCTAAACGGTTTGGGAAATTTGGTACTTTTCGAAGAAGAAGCCCATCACGCTTTGCGCGTTTTACGCCTTCATGAAGGCGATCTTTTGGACATAACAAACGGCAAAGGTGGACTCGGAAAGGCAAAGATTACAGAAGCAAATTCGAGAAAGTGCAAAATACAAGTTGTTGATTATCAAGAACAAAAACGAATGAGAAACTATGAATTGCATTTGGCAGTTGCCCCTACCAAAAACGCCGAACGCATGGAATGGTTAGTCGAAAAATGTACTGAAATTGGTATTGATAAAATATCATTTTTTCAAGCCGACCATTCCGAAAGGGCTTATCTCAATTTGCAACGTTTGGAAAAAAAGGCAATTTCTGCCATGAAACAATCCTTGCAATCTTTTTTGCCAATTTTACGAAATTATGCCCATTTTGAAGAATTAGTTGATCAAATAAAAACCGAAGAAAAATACATAGCCTATGTAGATCAGCAAAACCCTACGCATTTGTTTGATTTGGCGAAAACGGCTGGAAATTATTGTGTTTTGATAGGACCCGAAGGAGATTTTAGCCATGCGGAATTGGCTTTGGCTTTAGAAAAAGGCTTTCAAAAAGTTAGTTTAGGACAAACGCGCCTCCGCACCGAAACTGCCGCCTTGGTTGCTTGTCAAACGATAGCCTTAAGGAATAGGTAAAGTTTGTGAAGGTTTGTCTGAATTTCGTGTTGTACCATTTTTTCCCATTTTCAAACCAATAATATGCACCTTAGCAGTCCTCTCAAAGCCCTTAGTCTTGATATTTGGCAAACGCTGATCCAATCCAATCCCGCTTTCAAACCCAGCCAAATTCGGTTTTTACAAGAAAAAACGGGCGTTTCGAATTTTGCGCTGTTCCAAAAAATTATGCAAACGGTTGATCAAGAAATCGATGCGGAATCTACGGCAACAGGTGTAGATTTTGGTTTTCAGGAACGAATAAAAACGATTTGGAAGAAATTGGAAGATGAAAAATTGGAATTAAAAATACAAGCTAATGAACTGAAAAACAAGGTATTAGAAGAATGGTATTTGGAAAACGAAGAAATTTTTTTGGCAAATCCGCCCAAACCCATCGAGGCAGATATTCGAGAAACTTTGGCACAAATTCGAGAAAAAAATATCAAAATTGGGCTTTTGAGTAATACAGGTTTTATCAGAGGGACGACCATGCGAAAAGTCTTAAACAATATGGAAATTTTACAAGAAACGGATTTTCAGCTTTTTTCGAATGAAAGCCAAATCACTAAACCTAACATTGCTTTTTTTCGGCTTTTGGAGGAAAAACTTACCTGCGAACCGAAGGAAATTTTACACATTGGCGACAATTATGAGGCTGATTATCAAGGAGCTACGCAAGCCTCTTGGCAGACATTTTGGTTTAGCCAAAAAAAACACTACCTTTCCGAACCCAAACCCTTACAAATCGGAAGCCTCAAACAACTATTGTCAATTTTATGAAATTCACACGCCAATCCTTATACCAGTTACATTGCCAAAATGGGCTAATTCACGACCAGAACGGCAATCCGTTTGATGCCCTGCGTTACAGCCAATTCAAATATGGTCTGGGTGATGCCGCTGAAACCTACGCCCAAGAAATGGCTGATTTTCTGGGTTTTACGCATTCCTATTGGTTTGAGGAAAATATTGTTGGTATTACGTCTTCGGCTTTTAAGGCAGTCCCGACCGCTTCGGACTCGATTGCTACGACTTTGTTAGGATTTTTGGAACAAAAAAATGCAGAAAAACAGCAGAATTGCTCGATTCGGAAATTCAAAATTCACCGAAGCCGTCTTTTCGAAGCCGATTATGGCAATCTTAGCCATGTTGAGCGCCAAAAACTCATGCAACAAACGGATTTGGAAATCGAAAATCCTAATTTTTGGGCAAATCGGAAAATAATTGTCGTTGATGATATTTGGATCACAGGTTCGCACGAAAACCGCATTCGCCAACTTTTTGCCTCGACCAAGGTTTCCGAAATCCTCTTTATTTACGTTGCCGAAGTGCAGGGAATTATTTCCCCAACCATCGAACACGCCCTCAATCACGCATGGGTCAAAAATCTCGAACGTTTAAAACCTTTTTTCGAAAATCCCAACTGCCAATTAAATGCCCGCATTTGTAAATTCTTGCTTTCCTATGCCAATCTTTCTGAATTAAAACTGTTTTTCGAACAACTACATTTCTTACAATTAGAAAAAATTTGCGAAGCTATCAAAGGTGATGGCTACGACCAAATGCCTGTTTATGATGCCAATTTTCAGGTTTTGCTCAAGGCTTTGCAGGAGCAAAAGGTCTTGGTGTAAAATTTTTTGTAAATAAAATTATTTAATAATTTCGTATTTGGAAATGTTTTTTTGTTTTTTATGAATTTGCACCATAGAACAAGATGTTTTATTACGCCAATCTTACTTTTGTTTGGTGTACAAATTTTCTTCTTCTAACATTTTCCAACAATGAAAAAAATTACCTTATTTGCTCTAATCCTCGTAGCTTTTATGGCGGTTCTTTGGTCGTGTACTAAAGACGAAGTAAGCATCGAAAAGCAAAATGCCCAAACCAACGAATTGGTAGCAGACGGTGCAAACCTCGCCTCAAAAAATGGCAGAACAGAGGATAAATTGCCTGAAAGTAAATTGAGCCCTGATGAATTGGCACAGCAATTAGCCAAAGATGAGGATTTTGTGAAGTTGCAAAATATAGAAAAAGACTATGCTGATGTCCATCTTTTAACATTTATGTCTTTAAAAAAAGCAGACCGCCAGCTATTAGTAACTGATTTAAACAACAAAAAAATTACCTCCCCTGTAGTGTTGCGTTTTTTTAAAGAGATAAAATGGGAAGAAACTAATCGCTTAATAGTCGATTTGTTGAGCAATGTTATGAAACGCCATGCTGATTACAAAAACCTTAGTAAAGCAGATCGTAAGATTGTCTTCTCACGAGCCTCATTGATCTTAAAGCAAAAAAGAGACTCCAAAACACGAATAGAAGCAAGAGATGATGAATGTCAAGCGAATTTAGATGCTTGTATTGTTGAGGTTATGGAGAATTTTGTAGAATTACTTGGCGAATGTG
>JAAFHK010000024.1:0-5553 GCA_013297565.1 Cytophagales bacterium | reverse complement strand
TGTGAGGGAGTAGAGCCACAATCCGATAAGGAAATATGTGAACAAGAGGCTCATATGATTAGAGCTATGGGGGAAGTAGGTTGTTATAACGCTTATGCAACTTGTAAAAATGATTGACCTTATCCATTTCTAAATACCACTAAGTATTTTAGAGTTTA
This sequence comes from Cytophagales bacterium, assembly GCA_013297565.1. Classification (GTDB taxonomy): domain Bacteria; phylum Bacteroidota; class Bacteroidia; order Cytophagales; family Thermoflexibacteraceae; genus JAAFHK01. The sequence goes on along the minus strand of JAAFHK010000024.1, from coordinate 5,395 downwards.
TGAATATTCTGCAATGTACTCTTATTCATAAACTCTATTGAAATTTTTAATTTCACACTAAAAATTATTCTTATGTTACAAAAGAAACTGCTCTTTTATCTATTATTCATTTTGCCCTTATCTCTTAATGCTCAAGTTTTCGAAGGATTTATCGAGTACCAAACTGTTATCGACATTGATACGATAAAAAATGATCCTTTAACGGTAAGCATTTTGCGAAATAGATTGATTGCCCAAGAAGAAATCTATTCTAAAAAGGATAGCGTTTATACGAAAGAGTATTTGACTAACGGTAGTTTAAAATTTAGTCGTTTAACAACAGGAAATTCGTATTTTTTTATCGACCATTTTAAACAAAATATAAAGGTAAAAACAAGCAATCCTAAGTTAGATACATTTCACACCTACAATACTACAAACGAAACTAAAAATATTTTAGGTTATGAATGTAAAAAAGTGATTTATACGGTTACTAATCGCAAAACGCTAAATGATTTGGATTTCATCGTTTATTATACCGAAAAACTACCTCCGCTTAAACGATTGGGTTTTGGCGAACTTGATGGTTTAGTATTATCGTATGAAACGGAACATAGTGGACAGAAAAAGGTATGTACTGCTACCAGAATGGAGGTAAAATCCATACCTAATTTAGGCTTTGTGATGCCTAAAGACTATTCTGTTGAACAAGTCAAGGATTAATGTATATGAAAAAATGGATACGATTATTCAGTTTGGCATTTGTAGCTATTTTAGTAAATATTGGTAGTAATCGGCATTTTGATAAGTTTTCTTATAGCCAAACAAAAGAACATTATCTTTGGCAAAATCATCACAAATTAGTTCATTTTTTGGCTTTTTCGAAAACATGGCGAGATAGCCTTATCCTCGATTCTATTCCCGCCCAAGAGTTATTAGCCATAGTTTATCCTGAAATCCTGCGTCATTCGGCTTCGCAAGATACTTTCGAAACCCAAATTATGCAGGCTTTGTATATTCCGTATGGAACAGAAGAAGCAGATTTTTCTTTGGGCTATTTTCAGATGAAAGCCTCTTTTTGCGAGCAGATTGAGCAATATTTGCAGAAAGAAAAAGTCCTTTTTCCGCATTTCCAACCTTTGTACCAATACCAAAACACTGATTCCGTCATAATTAGGTCAAAGCGTTTAGAACGTATGCTCGATCCCGCTTGGTCTTTACAATATTTGCAGGCATTTTATCAAATAGTTTTATATCGTTTTCCGCATCTTCGAAATTTACCTCCCGAAGAACGAATCCGTTTTTTGGCTACAGCCTATAATCGTGGTTTCCTTTGTTCGGAAGCCGAAATCAAACGTTTTTATTCGATCAAACTCTATCCCTACGGAGCAGGTAAATTGAAAAAATACTATTACGGAAAAAGAAATTTTTGTAGCTATAGCGAATTAGCCGTTTATGGTTTTCAAAATTCTCTTAGCCAAGAACAGTAAAATGATGGATAGGTGTTATGAAATTTTTTTGTATGTTTGCCAAAAAACAATCAATCGTAAAAGTATATGTCCAAAAAAGTAAAACATTACGAAAACGTTTATATTGAAAATTTTGCCGCTGAAGGCAAATCGATAGCGCGCATTGAGGATAAAGTGATTTTTGTAAATGGAGCTGTAGCGGGCGATTGGGTAGATATTGAGATTGTTCATCAGAAAAAAAACTATGCAGAGGCGAATGTAAGCCGAATCCGCAAACCTTCAGAACTCCGAACCGAACCGTTCTGCTCGCATTTTGGGCTTTGTGGTGGTTGCAAATGGCAACATCTGGACTACGAAAGCCAATTAAAATTCAAACAACAGCAAGTAATTGATGCTTTGGAACGGATCGGTAAGATCAAACTGCCCGAATGTCCGCCTATTTTGGCTTCGCCCAAATCAAAATATTACAGAAACAAGTTAGATTTTACTTTTTCCGACAAACGCTGGCTTACAAGTGCCGAAATTGCCTCTGAAGAAACTATCGAACGCCGTGCTATAGGTTTCCACATTCCTAAGCGCTTTGACAAGATTATTGATGTCGATCACTGTTATTTGCAACCCGATCCTTCGAACTCGATCCGCTTGGCACTGAAAAATTTGGCTATCGAAAACGATTATTCCTTTTTCAATCTGCTCGAACAAACGGGACTTTTACGCGGTTTGATGATTCGCAATACGACTATTGGCGAATTGATGGTTGTAGTGCAGTTTCGAGAAGCCGATCAGGTGGCTATTGATAAGATCATGAATTTCTTGAAAACGAATTTTCCCCAAATTACTTCTCTCCAATACGTAATTAACCAGAAACGAAATGAAGATTTGAGTGATCAGCACTTTTATGTTTTTGATGGAAAACCTTACATCATCGAACAAATGGAAAATTTGCAGTTCAGAATTGGGGCAAAATCTTTTTTTCAGACCAATTCCGAACAGGCGTATCATTTGTATAGCGTGGCACGTGATTTTGCACAACTATCTGGAAATGAGGTAGTTTATGACCTTTATACAGGCACAGGGACGATTGCGAATTTTGTGGCAGCACGCGCCAAGCAGGTAATAGGGATTGAGTATGTAGCCGTCGCTATCGAAGATGCCAAAATCAATTCGGAAATTAACCAAATCAGGAACACTGAATTTTGGGCAGGTGATATGAAAGATATTTTGAATGAAAGTTTTACCGCCCAATACGCCAAGCCTGACGTGATTATTACTGATCCGCCGCGTGCAGGTATGCACCAAGACGTGGTAAATCAACTTTTGCGGATCGAGGCTTCGCGCATAATCTATGTAAGTTGTAACCCTGCCACTCAAGCGCGTGATGTGAATTGGTTAAGTACCAAATACGAAGTCAAAAAAATACAACCTGTTGATATGTTTCCGCATACCTATCATGTTGAAAATGTGTTACTTATGGAACTGAAGTAGGATTTCGTGAGTGGTGCTTATTACTTTCATGGTATTCGGACAAGGCTGTCGGATTTGTACAAATTGGCAAAAATCTTGGCTTTGTTTATTCGTAAAGCGTTTGTTGATACTTAATAATGGTTTGGTTTGGAAAAATATCTTCCAAACGATTGAAAGCCAAATAGTTACCAAAAGGAATTTTATCGTCTTGGCTGTAGCTTCGTGTCCAGTTAAGCGGTTTGGGTGTGGCGTATTCTACTGCCAAAAGTAAGCCAAAAGAACGAGAATATAGAGGTGATTTTTTCATACGTTCAGGAATGAAAGCAAAATTAGAAAAACCTTGTGCAAATACTTGCTATTCATATTTCGAAAAAATTCCCTTGTCGAAGGGAGTCCAAACGCAACATTTCTGTCCGCTTATTTTCAAAGCGCTATTTACCCAAGTATTACAGGTATAAAACACACTCGTGCTTCCTTTTGCTTTGTAAAAAGCATCATTTCGTCCATAACAGGCATCAGTTTGAATATTAATAATGTTGTCTGTGGCATCTTGTTCGAAGCTATTTTCGATATATTCGACCAGCCGTTTGTATTGTATTTTGCTAATCATTATTTTTTTGCAAGTTTCGTTTTCGGTCATTTGGGCATAAAAAGTGGCATGGATCACCGCTTTCCCCAAACCCGTAGTTCCCACAAAGGCTGTCGAAGCCTTCAACTCGCCCCAAGTGGGCGTATCCAAATAAAAACCTTTATCACCCCAACCTAAAGCCAAGTAGGAAAATGTGGTATCTTTCGATAAGGTATGGGCGTATAGTATATTTTTTGTCCAATCTTTTTCCGCATTTCGGACAGGCAGAACCATATCCGTATGGACTCCATTCGTCAAAAGGTAAATATCAATCTCTTCAGCCGAATTATCTTCTTTTTCGATAGTCAGGCGTGAGAGCAAAAACACGAATAAGAAATACAAGGAAACAAAACCGAAAAAAATTAATATGGTTTTACCAATAAAATGAGTTATTTTTTGAAATTTTGCCATGTTTTTCATGTGTTTAGCAGTAAAAGCAAAGATATGAAAACCTTGCAAAAAAACTTGTTATTTATACATCAAAAATTTCTGCTTCTTTATTTTCAAACCCCCGATTTCGAAATTATTTCTTATAGATTTTTAATTATCAAAATATGACTATTGATCCAACTAACCTTCGTTACTGGGAAGCCTTTAGCCGTTTGTTACGAATTATGAACGAATTGCGCGAACAATGCCCATGGGACAAAAAACAAACCCTCGAATCTTTAAGGCATTTGAGCATTGAGGAAATTTACGAACTTTCAGATGCCATTCTCAAGAACGATTTGCCCGAAATCCGCAAAGAATTGGGCGATATTCTGTTGCATATCGTTTTTTACAGCCGAATCGCCGCCGAACAAGACGCTTTCGATATTGCGGACGTAATTCATGGGCTGTGCGAAAAACTGATCTCCAGACACCCACACATTTACGGAGAAGTAAAAGTCGAGAACGAAAATGACGTGATGCGGAATTGGGAAATGCTAAAATTAAAGGAAAAAGGCAATAAAAGCATTTTGGGCGGCGTACCTGTTTCGCTTCCTGCTTTGGTGAAAGCCCAACGAATCCAAGAAAAAGCCCGAAGTGCGGGTTTTGATTGGGACAAAAAAGAGCAAGTTTGGGAAAAAGTACAGGAAGAAATGCAGGAGTTTAGGGAAAATTTTGGGAAAGGCGAGGAGATTAGCAACATGGCAGAAGCCGAAGCCGAATTTGGGGATTTGCTTTTTTCGCTGATCAACTATGCCCGTTTTTTGAATATCAATCCTGAAACAGCTCTGGAGAAAACCAATTTGAAATTCATCAAACGTTTCAATTATTTGGAAGAACAAAGCCGAAAAGAAGGCAGAAACTTGCCCGACATGACGCTTGAGGAAATGGATAAATATTGGAACGAAGCAAAGAAACTTTAGGCTTATTTTTACAAAACCTTGCGGGTTTTCAACTCCTGAAAATCAAATTATCCGACACCTTTAAGGTGTCGGATAATTATGTCTTAAAAAATTTATAATAATTTGATTATCAATGTTTTACAAGTGCCATTCCCAAAGCGCCAAACAAAACCAAACCGACCAGAATTGCCGAAATTTGCGTAATGAGTGTGCCTGTTTTATAAGTTGATGGTTCAAACTCAAAACTAATTTGGTGTTTTCCTTTTGGGACTTCCAAGCCCCTTAAAACATAATTGGTACGAATCGGGCTAACTTCTTTTCCGTCAATTTTTACCTGCCAACCTTCGGGATAATAAACTTCCGAAAAAACCACAAAACCATCTGCGGAATTTTCCGATTCATAAACCGCTTTTTTGGGCGAGTATTCCGTAAGTTTGACCGCAGCCGTGCTGTCTTTGATAAATTCGGTTTTCGAAACTTTGAATTTATTAATATCAACTACAGTTTCTTCGCTAACATTCAGG
>JAAFHK010000237.1 GCA_013297565.1 Cytophagales bacterium | reverse complement strand
GGCTAAAACTCGCAAGTTTCATATTAATTTTTTTGCCAATTTCTATACACACAAACAAAGAGGCACATGGGACTTGAATCGGAATCGACTCGGTCAATCACAAAATCTTTTAACACAAAATGGTAGTTCGAATGCCCAAACTACCGTAATTGCCCCTTCGCTTACTATGTTTTATGATTTCGATGCCAATACTTCCATTAATGCACATATTACTTATTTTAATGCCTTGACTAATTATGCTAATCGATTGGATATCCAAAACCAAAAAACCAAAACTATATCCGAAAATAGTAATTCAAACCGAAGCCCCCTGTTTGCAGGTGAATTGGAGTTTAGGAAAGGTTTTTCAGCTAACTCTACCTTAACTTTGACAGCAAGATTTAACCAACAAGACAATTATGCCCAATACCAAAGTGATAATTTCGAAACTTCTCAAAACCAATTACTAAAAACGGACAATACTTTGCAAGGCGAGGTATATGTAATCCAAGCAAATCATTCCTTAAAACCTGCATTTAATCGAAATATTCGGATTAATTATGGTGGCATTGGTATTTTGCGAACGTATGCCACAGATTTTGTGTATTCGAGTTTTGATAAAAACACCCAAGCGTATCAAAAACAAGCAAACTTATCCCAAGAAATTAATTACTCACAACAAGTAGGGGCTTTTTTTGCCAGCACTACTTTCAAATGGTTAAAAACTACATGGCAAATTGGCGGACGGGTAGAGAGTATCAGCAACCAATTCTATAGTTTGCCTTTACGAGATCAAATTCTTAATCAGACCTTTTATAATTTCATTCCACGCCTGAAAATTTTGCGAGAAACACAGAAATACGGCACTTTTGATCTGGTGCTTTCGAGTTTCGTCAAATTGCCCGATTTTAGTTTGCTCAATCCTTTTGTTCAAATCAGCAACCCAAATAGCCTTATGCAAGGAAATCTTAATTTGAGAAAAGAAACGTACTACAGAGTCGAATTAAATCATTCGATAACAAATAAAAGTCAAATGCTTTCGCTAAATTCGTCTATTTATCATCAATTTGCCCAAGATTATATCATCAAGCGTACCGAAAACACCCAGTCGGATAGTTTGCTTACTCGATTCTACGATAATATTCGTTATTTTTCTAAAACAGGCTTTTCTTTTTCATTAAATGGGATTATTTTCAAAAAATTAGTCTTGAATAAAACTGTCTTTGCGGAATATTATTCCTTCGATACTCCATACGTACCTATGCAAAACCGAACAGGCATCACTTGGGGTATCAATCTGTACATGAGTTACAAACTGCATAAAACTGTACAGGCTTCATTTTTTGCCAATTATCGCAATTTTAATTTTGATGTCAATTCTCGAATGTATGAATTGCCTTCTTTTAGCCTAATTATTCAGAAAGATTGGTTTAAAGATCGACTCAGCACTATGCTCACCATAAGTGATGTATTTAACTCTTCGGGGAACACCTACCAGCATTATTTTGATAATTTGTATGAACAGCGTAATACCAGTTGGCAGAATTTGAGAAATATTAGCTTTGCCATTCGTTATAATTTCGGCAAATATTTTCCTTTTATGAAAGTTCGGCAGGGCGTAAATGCAGGTTCGGAATTAAAACAGTAAATTGGCTAATCCTCTCATTTAATTAGACATTATTTTTTTCTAACTTATTATAAAAACTTTGTCGAAGTTTTTTAACTTTGACAAAGTTTTTTTTCTAATAAAAATTTCTAAATTTGTTCCTAACAGGTTTTGCAAATATTTAAGATCAGAAGGGTATGGCGGCATCAACATCATTTTCATCAAAAGAACTCAGCTTAGCTACAGATACAACCGTAATAGCATTGGCGAATGCCGCCCAATCTTTAGGAAAAATGCTTAAAGAGGAGGTTGGAATCGAAAATGTTGGGCTTTATATGGGTGATGAAATGCCTTCGCCCAATTTGGGAACTCATGATTCGTTTTTTGTCCTTTCTACGGAGGTTAATGGCGAAATGAACGCCAATACCTTGTTGATATTCAATCAGGAAAACGCCCAAAAAATTTATAAATCCTTGCTTCCCGCCAATATTTCCAAACAGAAAGATATGCAAGAGGCGATTCTCTTGGAAGTAGATAATATCATTTCAGCGGCTGTAGTGAGCAAATTTTCTGATATTCTTAACCGAAATATTACAGGACACGTGCCGTATTTGCATGAAAAAAATCTTGCCGAAACCCGTTTGATGATCCAAGATCAGCTCGAACAAAACCTCGATTTTGCCTTCAAAGCCTATTTGGTTTCGAAAGAAACGAAAATTAGCACCCTATTTCTCTGCTTTTTTAGCGATACTTTCCAAAATACCCTTAGCAAACAAGCCGAAAAACCCGAAACAGCCGAAATGATCGAACACAATGAAGGTGTTTTTGGGAATTGGTTACATCAGTTGCGCGACTTGGTTTCGAAATGGTTTTGAGAGGATTTAATTTTCACCAAAATCCCATGAAACCAATACTTATTTTCCTCTCCTTACTTTTTTGTATCGGAATCGTTTGACTAAAGAGGCGTTTTTGGTGCAGGATTAGCAGGAAGGACAGACAGTTTTTACGATTTTTAAAAAATTAAACGTAAATTTGTTCGAACCTAAAAAATATCTAAAAATGGATATACTAAGGGAAATACAACACGAGCAGAAAATAGAGCATAACGCCAAAATAGAACATCAACGAGTGATAGCCCGCCTTTTGAGCCAAATGATGCTTTTTTTGGAGAAAAAACAAATCCTACATTGCGAGGTTCTGCCCGAAACCGACATCGATCCTGGTAATGCCAAAAGTCAATGTCCTGATATTCAGGTTCGTAACGAAGTAGAGGCAGTCATCCCTGTCATTGTGGAAATTGCTACCAAAATTGGTACTAAAGCCGATTTTAAGAAAATCGTAGAACTAATAGATTCCGATTATTTTGGAATCGAAGAAGGATTTGTGTATAATTACTAAAGTAATCTTTGGCATAAATACAGCAGAAAATAAGGTTTAATAAATGAAAATGCCTCGTTTTCAGACTTTTTACAAACTGATTTGCAGTTATTTTTAAAAACCAAATAATTTTTCTCTATGTAAGTAAAATTTAGGAATATTTGTAAAACACCCTTTATGGTGTTTCTAATAGCTTGAAAATCAGCACATTGGCACACCCTAAAGGGTATGCTACAGATTTTTTCATAAACTATAGTGTATCATTGAATCAAACATGAAAAATTTATTTTGTATTTTCTTGATTTTCAGTAGTTTGTCTGTTTTTGCGGGCGATACGCTTTGGGTAGATTCGAGTTTTGTCGAAAAAATAAACCTCAAATTGCGGATTGGCAAAGTAGGCGAACAGTTTGGTGTGGTGAATGATACGGGCAAGGTTGTTTTGCCTTTCCAATACGAAACTATCCAATTCATAGCCCCTGTCGACTCGGCTTGCGCCCTGTGGAATGGGATTCTGAAAATCCAAAAAGATCATCTTTTTGCCCTTGCCGAAGCCTCTGGACGCGCCATTACGCCTTTGCAATACGAAGAAATCGAGTTCCTGATGCCGACCTGTCATGCCACTACTCCGCGCGGTTTGGTCATGCGGGTGCGGAGTTTTGGGAAATTTGGGCTGATAGATGCACAAGGAAACTTATTGATTCGACCAAGTTACAATAAAATCGATATATTGGCGGACGAAAAAGGACGAATTTTTATGCCCGAAGTGGCGCGGGTGAATAAAAACGGCAAATTGGGTTTTATGAATTTGCAAACTACGACCGTGCTGCCAAGCAATTTTGATGCTATCGAATACCTCGGTGAGCTAAAAGTGAAAGACAAAAAACAGGTTTTTTTGAAAATTCGAATCAAAGACAAATGGGGAATTACCAACCTTGCTACGGCTTCGGAAGCCAAATTTGAGTTTGAGGAAATCAAACCCTACGACCAGCAAACAGCTTTGGCTTTGGTCAAAAAAGATAAAAAATATGGTTTTATTGATCCAAAAGGCGTTTTGAAAATAGATGCAGATTATGCTTGGGCGGAGGGTTTCAGGAACGGAGTGGCGCTTGTCCAAAAAGGAAAATACGGTTTGCTTTTGCCAACGGGCAAATGGGCAGTAAATCCTGTGTTCGATCAGCTTGATTTTGCCACGCCCACCACAGCAGTAAGTCAAGTTTATACCTCGCTTTTGATAGCCAAAAAAGGGGACAAATATGGCGTAATTAATACGGTAGGCAAAGAAATGCTGAAATTCGAATACGAAAATATCCGTTTCGATCTCGCCAAAAACAGTTTCGAAATCAAAAAAGAGGGAAAAACGGATTGGATTCGTTTGGACTAAAGTATGGCTTTTTATGGTCTGACTATAGGGCTGACGTGCCAATTCGTAGGTCAGGCTGTGTCGTTGCGCAGTTGTTTTGTTTGTTCAAGCGTTAAGCCTGTATCCTCGGCAATTTCCTCATTGGTTAAGTTCCGTTTGATTAGTTTTTTAGCAATTTCAATTTGTTTTCGCAACTCTGCCTCGTGTTCATAGAGCTTTTTCGCACTTTCAGCCGCATGGCGGTTTTTGCTTTCTCGCAACTCTTCGGGGCTAAGTTTTTCGTAGTCAATCAATTCGGCTACTTTTCTAATGCCTTGATTGTTTAGGTTAAGGATCGGATTTTTCGGATTTTTTATGGACTCTTTGACCAAACTTAACCAATCTCTGTAGCCTTGCGGCGTAGTGTCTTTGATATAGTTGTGGTTTAAAAAGATAAGTTTATGACCAAAAATATCAAATTCAGCGCCTTCGAGGTCGAACAAGTTGCTATGGTGAAATAAAATATCACGTTCTATTAATTTTCCGTTTTTTTCCGTCCCTATATACTTGCCCGTAAAAACCGCAATCGTATAAACTACTTTATCCGTTTTATATTCTTCGGAACTTCTTTGCATTTCGGCAGTCGCCATATTGTGGTAGAGCAAAAACCTATCAAAGTTATAATCATAATCCACTCGTTGAATTTCGACAATCACTCTTTGGTCTTTGCTTTGGGCAAAAATATCATATTTGAAATCGATATGTGCCATTTTAGTCTCAAACCTTTTTTCGGTTTCTACGGTTTCAGGCACAAAATCGACCTGAAATAAATCTCTTACCAAGCATTGCAAGACAAACTTATCAGTAAAAGCCTTTTTGAAAATGACTTCATTTGCCAAATTTCCGAGCATACAATTTTTGGATTTATACTGAAAACTGTTACAAATTACACATTCTGCAAAAAAAAACTTCAGTCGGACGTAGTCCGACCTTGAAATTTCGCAACCTTTTTAAGGTCGGATTACGTCCGACTGAAGTTGATTTCGTGAGGGTTTTTAGTATAGTTTAGGAACAAATATAGCGAAAAAGAAAGAAAGATTTTACATTTTCAGACCAAAATCTAACAAATCGTGTATTTTTTGGATTTTTGGCGTGTTTATTCCCAAAAACTGCTCGGCAAATAATTGGTAAATTTGGGCAGGTTTTGCACCGTTTTCTCTTAAATATTTGATGGAGGTCGAGCCTGCCGATTTGGAAAGTTTATTACCTGTTTCATCTTTTATAAGTTTGTGATGTAGAAATTTGGTTTGCGTAAAAGACTGAAAATCAAGTTTTTGCGCCAAAAACAGTTGCATAGCTGTCGAGCCGATCAGGTCTTCGCCTCGTACAATGAAATCAATTTTTTTCTCAACATCTTCCACAAGGGAAACGATCTGGTACGAAGGCAAACTGTCGCGCCGTTTTACCACAAAATCCCCGACCGTTTCTGCCAAATTCAGCTCCTGCTTTCGTCCATTCCAATCTCCAAACTTGATCAAATCCGTTTCTGCAACTTGGATTCGCAAGGCAAATGCTGTTTGTAATAAACCCTGCTCGTCAGACGATTGTGAGGTAATTGGGAAATTACAAATGCCTCTGTGCAAACCTTGTGCGTTTTGGAGTTTCAACAGACTGCGCGAACATGGGCAAAAAAACAACTCTTTTTTTTCTAATAAACTGTTAATCAGGTTATTGTATTTTTCTAAAAATAAGGTTTGGGAAAAATTTTTAAGGAAATCGGCTGTTCCGCTTGCTCCTTCATCATAATCGATTTGTAACCATTCGAGAGTTTGGAAAATATCGTCAAGGTACTGGGTTCGGCATCGATCAGTATCGAGGTCATCAATTCGGAGGAGAATCGTGCCGTTTTGGGAACGTGCCAGTAGCCACGTAAGTAGGAATGAAAAAGCATTTCCCAGATGCAAAAAGCCGCTGGGCGTTGGGGCGATTCGGGTTCGCATAGTTCTTTATTTTTTTGCGAATTTTGTAAAAAACTATCTTATTTTTTTAGGTTTTTTGAAAAAATTGCAATTTTTTTTGACTTATATCAAATCTTTTATTTACCTTGCAAGGTTTTTCAATACGTATCAAAAATAATTTTTACTTGAAATTTGTTTTTTCTTTCTCTTTTCTACAATTCATTTCTATTCCAATTACTACAAACTATTTTAATTATGCAAAAATTACTTACCATTTTGTTGTTTCTTGGCTTCGGTTTACTGGGTTTGCAAGCACAGGCACAAGAACGGCTTGTTACAGGCAAGGTAACTGACGCTGGAAGCGGAGG
>JAAFHK010000236.1 GCA_013297565.1 Cytophagales bacterium | reverse complement strand
TCGGTACTCAAGCGACCGTCCCCAAAATTCCAAGCGTAACTTACTTCGGGATCACAGCTCACACTTAAGTTCTTGAAAACCACGTTTTTACATTTAACTTCAGCCTCAAAACTGGCGCTTAAGGGTTTGATAATCGTAATATTTTTACTAAAATTTTCTTCCAAACCTTTGTCGGTTTTTACTTTGAGTTTTACTTCATAAATTTTATTATCTTCTTCGTATTCATAAGTTGGATTTTTTTCGGTGCTGGTTTCGCCATCACCAAACTCCCAAAAATATTCCGTAACATTCAGGCAAGTTTCGGTTTGAGCCGCAAATCGGACAGTTTTACAGCCAATCGTTTCTGTAAAAGAGAGTTTAATGGGCGGATTTTCGTATTGATAGGTTTTGGTAGCTGTATTGCTTGCATGGTCGGTTATGGATCGCACTTTCAATTTTACGGTGTAAGTTTGCAGGGCAGTATAAAAAACGGAAACCTCCGAATCCGTACTGGTCGCACCATTTCCCAAATCCCATGCATAATCCAAAGTTCCCGTTAAGCAAGTATTGATAATTGGCTTAAAAATCGTTTTTTCGCATTCTTTTGTGATCGCAAAATCAACCTCAATGCCTGGATTTTCGTATGTATAGGTTTTTGTAATCGTTTTTTCTTCGCCGCTGGCGGCTCGCACTTTCAAATTGACGCTATAATCTTGCTCGGCTGTATAAAAAACGGAAACCTCCGCATCGGTGCTGGTCGTTCCATTTCCCAAATCCCATGCGTAGGTCAAACCTGTAAAACAAGTCGTTACGCTTGGTTTGAAAGTGGTTTTTCGGCAATCTTTTGTACTTGAAAAATCAACTACGAAAGGCGGTTCAGGAATAGAAACTGTGTTTGAAAAGGTAAAAACGGCATTATCTGCGGTTCGGATTTTCAAACTAACTGTATAGTTTCCCTCCAAATCGTAGAGATAATTAATTTTTGGCATAATGGTTTTTATGGTAGGTTTTCCATCGCCCATGTCCCATTCGTATTCTGTAATATTGCTAAGGCAGGAGGAAGGGGCATTGAGGTTAATTCGCTTACAATCAATGGAATAGGTAAAATTTGCTCCAAACATATCCTCGTTTCGAATTTGAATAGTTTTGTCAGGGAAACTGCGACTGCTCGATGCCGAATCGGAAGCCGACCAAACCATGAGTTTGCTTGTATAAGTTCCTGCGTGGATATAAGTGTGCGTAGGATTGGGTAGCGAACTTTTATTTCCGTCCCCAAAGTCCCATCGGTATTGGAGATCGGTATAACAAGTGGTCAGATTCGCATTAAAATCGGTCGTTCGGCAGTTGGTAAGCGCAGTATAATCGCCCTCGATATTTGCCAAACGTGCCGTTCCGCCCCAAGAAAGCGTAAAAGCACCGCCTCCTGCTGCACCTGTTGAGTTACAGGCAGGATTAAAGCCACAATTATCCAAAACCAAATAATAGACTTCCCCTTTTTGGACATCAATGTACCGACTCCAAGGGTTGGTATTTCCTCCACCAGAAGAAGATGTTAGGGTAGTATCTGACAGACCTGTTGCAACGTTATAACCCGAAGCGTTACAGCGAAGCGGATTCCCCAAATTCCCGCCACAAGGCTGAAAACCATCGGGAAAGGGCCCCCACAAAGCCCAATCGTAATCACTGGCTACGGCAGGTGTGATTTTAAAAGTAAGAAAGCCAGGTACGCCGATCTTGAGTTTGTACCAAACAGTGCCATTTTCGCCCCAGCTCATGCAAGCAAAATTATCCACAGCCGCATCATCAATATTGCCTGTTTCTGTTGAGAGTAGCGTAACCGTTTGGCTTCCGCAAATGGTTTTAGCGCCTACACAATCCGCATGATTTTGCGCCCAAATGCTTGAAATACAGGTATTTACAAAAAAAAGAATGCCAAGAATATAGCGCAATTTTCCTAACATAGTATAGTATGTTTGCGAGAAATAAAAAATGTAGTAGGGTAGGAAATTAGAACGCCTGACAAAGATACGAAATTTTAAAAAAAAATTTATTTAGCAAAAATAAAAACAATAAAATATTTTTTTAATCCTATATTTAATTTTTTTCTTCAAACCTATGAAGCTAAAACCTTTGCAATCAGCATTTTGCTGGCTCGGTAGGCGGGAACAAATCCTGCCAAAAATCCCAAAATCAGACTTGCCAAAACCAAATAAAAATCTGTTTCAGTTGGCAATGCCCAAGAAATTGCTAAAAACAGCGGTTCGTTGAGGGCGTTTTGGAGAAAAAGAAAAACCAAACGACTTAATAAGAAACCCACAAATAAACCAAATATAACTAATAAAAGACTTTCTTGAATAAAAACTCGAAAAATTTGAATTTTCGAAGCACCAAAAGTACGAATCAGCGCCACTTCGTAGCGGCGTTCTTGCAAAGATTGGTAAAGATTTGCCCAAATGCTCAAAGCCGAAATAGCGATCAAAAACCAAGCAATCCAAGTCAAAGTATCAATTCCTATGCCCAAAAGTTCGAACAAACGAGTGATTTCGTAGGCAGGCGAGGCGGCTTGCATTTGGGTTTGTGAGTTGATCTGGCGCGGAAGCATGACTACCGCCATCGGATTACGGAATTTGACCAAAATAGCCGTAATTTCTTTTGGGCTTTCCGCTTCGGTGCTATCAGGCTCATTTTCAGGGTGTTCTTCGTGGATTTTCCAAACGCTGGGGATCGAGGTCAGAATCAGTTTATCCAAAACCTTTCCATTTCGTTCCAAAATTCCAACTACTTTATACTTTTGGGTGTGCTTATGGTCGTTTTCGACCAGCCCGTGATCACTCTGGAAAGTGTCGCCTATTTTCAAACCTAATTTTTGGGCAACTGTAGCCCCAAGCGTTACCTCAAAATCATTTTTCCAAAAAACACCTTCTTTGATAAGTGCCTCATAATGAACTAAATAGCTGGTATCCGTTCCCAAAATTCGGAAACTTTCGAAACTATCCCCATACGCCAGCGGAATGGTGCTTTTGACCAAAAAATTTTTTCGCAGTTTGTTGTATTCCTCAAAAGCAATGTTGCCTGTTGGATTATCCAAGTGATAGACATTCGCCAAAATAAGTTGCAAAGGACTTCCTTTAGCCCCTACGACCAGATCGATGCCTTTGATATTTTGGGAAAACTGCTCCTTAATTTGGCGTTCAGCCAAGATCAGTAGAAAAATCAAGCCCGTTCCAAAAGCCAAAATTAAGATTTGTAAAAAAGTTTGGAAAGGCTTGAAAATCAGGTTTTTATAACTCACATAAAGTAACATAGAGGCTTTAGATTCTTGGGACTTACAATAAGAAAAGGCAAATTTAGGAAAAAATAATTGGATAAAATTAGGATAAAATCTCATAAAACAAGCTAAAAATGGTCATTTTTTTCTAAATAATGTTATTGGTAAAAACTAAAGCCCTGCCCAATCGTTTCGATTGGTATTATCAAAAACCAATTTCATGACTCCTCAAACTCGCCAATGGGTAGGAATCGGTTTAGCCTTGATAGGCACGACCTGCTTCTCTGCCAAATCGATCTTGGTCAAATTAGCCTATCACGAAACCATCGATTCGGTTACCTTATTGTCCTTGCGTATGATTTTTTCGATGCCTTTTTATATCATTATTTTTGCTTGGCAATTTCGGAAAGTCAATTTTGGGACTTTCACTTTAAAGGAGCATTTGGGCGTGGCAAGTCTGGGCGTTTTGGGTTATTACGGCTCAAGTCTGTTGGATTTCAAGAGTTTGCAATACATTAGTGCCACTTTGGAAAGGCTTGTTTTGTTTATTTATCCCACTTTGGTTATTCTGTTTTCAGCGTGGTTTTTTAGGAAAACGGTCAGCCGTAGGCAGATGTATGCGGTTTTGATAAGTTACGCGGGCATTATGGTTTCGATCCTGCCTGATTTTTCTTTCCAGAACAAAGATTTGCTTTTGGGAGTTGGTTTGGTAGGTATGGCGGCTGTGTTTTTTGCTTTGTATCTGGCTGGGGCAGAGGGCTTTATCAAACGTTTGGGTTCTTCGCTTTATACATCTTATGCCATGTTTTGGGCATTTTTGGCAATTATTACCCATTTTTTGATCGAGCAACCTATTCCTATTTCCGAAATAAAACCCGAAGCCTACGAACTGGGATTGCTTTTAGCCCTGATATCGACCGTGGTGCCGACCTTGCTCATGGCGAAAAGTATTGACCTCATGGGAAGCGGAAATAGTGCTACGGTGGCAAGTTTTAGCCCGATTGCTACCAGTATTTTGGCGTATTTTTTCATTGGCGAAGTCATCACGATTGCCGAAATGTTGGGTATGCTTATCGTGATTTTGGGAGTTTCGTTGATTGCGAAGAAAAAGAAAACGTAAAAAGAATTAAGGAAAATTAAAAAAATAACTAATTGAGAATCAATTAGTTGTTTTTTTTTAAAAATTATATCCAAGACCTACTGTAGTAACCCAATCCCTTGCCAAACCGTCAGGATTGCGATCACGCTTGGTAAGCCGATACCCGCCGCCTATTTTTAATCCTACTTTTGGGCTAAACCTGTACCCAAAGCCAGTCAAAAGCGTAAGCGCCATGCCAGTAGTTCCCTCGACCGCCACCCTGTTGCCCGAAGGATTAATGACAGTATCTTTTGTAAGCCTCCAGATCGGGAGCAAGCCAATGTTAAAATTGAATTTGGCAAAGCGGAAATTGCGCTCAACCCTCACCATGACATCTTTGCCGCGCTGGAGTTGATTGCCAACAGGATAAATATCCGAAATAGGTTTGAGTTCGCTACCCTGCCACGAACTCCACAAGAAGTTATTATGACTTGTCCCAAAAGCCTGTTGATAACCTGTCGCCAAAAGCCAATTTTTGGTCAGAACCGAAATTCCCAACACCAAATCATAAGTTCCGAGAGTAGTTTGGTAGTACATAGGTAGTGGTCTGCCTTCTATACCAGTGGCATTTGGTTTGCCAATGGCAATTTTTGCCCCAATCGTTGCCGAAATTTGCAAATTTTCCTTTGACACCAAATTTTGGCTTAGACTCACCGACAAATCGCTTAAACCTTGATTATTGCCCAATTTCCCTGTAACGAAGTAATACGGCAATTTGATTTGGGCGGTCAAACGGTTCGTAATTCCTACATTCAGATCGGCTGTATAGGACAGAATTGTTCCGCCAAATGGCGTTCGTCCAACATACTGGCTGACCTCGACCGAACGCAAACGAATATTAATTTTTTTGCGAAAAGGCTGATCGGGTTTCATAGCTCCCATTGTGCAGAAACCTGCATCACTACAGCCTTGAGCCTGAACCATTTGGCTACCCAGTAGGCTAAATACCAAAACCCAAAAACATTTTGTTCCTAATTTATTCATAATTTTACGTGAATTAGGGCTTACGAAATACTGTATTTAACGGATACCTACAGAAAAATGTTCAATACTGTATATTTTAAAAATAAAAAATGCCCGCAACAGTGGTGATCAGAAAATGTTTATTGCCTTTCTGTTCATAAAATCGTCTATAAAAGTTTGCCCAAAAACTACAATTTTTTAGTATAACCATCTATTTTCGGATAAAAATGAATTCGCCGCCTTCGTCCCCTGTTTCTCGAATATAGCCGTATTGGGGAAGTTGTAGGGGGTTGTCCCGCAAAACTCGCAAACGAATTTCACTAAAAAGTTCGTAGGCAGGCACACCTATAAGTTCGCCTGCTTTGCCTTCTTGCGCAAAAAATTCGAGCGCAGTGATGAGGTGTTTGATAAAAACGGACTTGTCGGGTACGGGTTCTAAAGAGCCGCTGGTCATAATTTTACGGCTTTTTTTGACAATCATGCGCTGTGAAGCTTGGGTTTCGCTAATGTCCCTCAAAAGCATACTACCCGAATAGCAGGCATCGCTAATCATCAAGATATGACGCGTTTTCATGGCGTTCATTTTTCGTTTCACTTCGCTGTTCGAAACCCAATTTGCCGTATTTTTTTTGTGGGCATCGGCAGGCAAAAAATAGCCCTCGTCTTCTTCTGAATTATAAAAACCATGTCCTGCGTAAAAAATCAATAAATTATCCTTTGCCCCTAATTTTTCTTTCAAACTGTCCAATTTATACAAAATATTTGTTCGGCGCGGATTTGGGACAAAAAGGATATTTTCGGGTTTAAAATGGTATTTTTCGGCTAATATTTTCTTGAGTTTTTGGGCATCATTAAGCGGTTCTTTCAGGGACATGGTTCGGTCTTCGTAGTCCTTTACGGCAAAAATAAGGGCGTAATACGTCCCAAAATTTTCTTTGGGTGTGTTTCCAAAATTGTTGGGGGAAGGACTGCTGTTTTCTTTGGTGGTTTCAGGGGTATTTCCTCTTTTTTCTAAATTGGCGTAAGGATTGTTCCAATCTTGGCTTTGCGCTTGGTTACTTCGTTTGTTGGGCGGAACAAGGCTATAGACATCGATCTGTTTGAAAAGCGTATCTTCGCAGGTCTTCAGGGCGCGGGTAGTGAGTAGGGCTATGTCTTGGCTACGTAATTTGGGGCTTTTACAGGTAATTTGGGCAAGTTTTTGGGCTTGACGATTGCTATAAATGGTCAAAACTACATTGACGTAACCGTATCCATCGGGCGAAAGCGTAGGCACAACATC
>JAAFHK010000240.1 GCA_013297565.1 Cytophagales bacterium | reverse complement strand
AATTTTTACGTCCCCTACTATCACCATAACAGCATTATTGGGTGCGTAGTACGTTTTGAAATAAGCATCGAGGTCGGCTTTTGTCCATTTTTTCATGTCCGATTCGTAGCCGATCACAGGAAACATATAGGGGTGTTCGGTAAAAGCAACGGATTTAAGGGCTTCTTGCAACATTCGGAAATTGCTATTTTCCAAACCCGTACTGCGTTCGGAAAGTACGACACCGCGCTCACTTTCAACCACTTGCGGATCGATGTTGAGGTTCGCAATGCGGTCGGCTTCGAGGTCGAACATAACTTCTAAGGCTTTGCTTTGAAACCAATCCGTATAAACGGTTACGTTTTCGGTCGTGTAAGCATTGTTCGAACCGCCATTGGCTTCCATAACCCTGTCGAACATTTTGGGACCGTATTTTTTTGCCCCATTAAACATCATGTGTTCGAAAAAATGCGAAAGCCCTGTAATCCCATGCACTTCGTTCCGAGCGCCTGCTTTCCAAAAAAGATACAAATTGGCATTGGGGATCGAGTGATCTTCCAAAACCATCACTTTCATACCATTTTTAAGCATAAAAGTCTGCACATCTTCGGGTTTGTTTTGGGCAAAAACAAGGCTTGTCATTGCCCAAAAAGCGAATATTAAAATCTTTTTTGACATAATTTTCAGGAATTTTATTTGTTCTTAGTCTGCAATTTTAGTAATTTTTTTGGCAAAAATCAAAAAAATGGTATCTTTGCTTGAATTAGGAATAAAAAAATGGGAATTAAAGGACAAAATGCAAACCCTACATTCACTCTTGCAAACTTACCGCCGCCAAAAATTACTAAACACCTTGTTGAGTGTGTTTTGTGTGGCTTTTTTAGCGGTGCAAATTTTTCATTTTTTTTACCCGATTGATTTTTTTCTGCATATTTTAGCCATTTTTGGGTTTATAGTTGTGTTTTTCATGTTGAAAAAAATGCAAAATACTGAACCACGAAACCTGCTTTTTGATCTTGCTACTTATCTTGACAGACGTTATCCTGAACTCGAATATAGTACGACTTTGCTTTTAGAAACCGCGCCCGATTCGCCTTTTGTGGTTCTACAACAAGAAAAAATACGTCCGATTTTAACTAATTTGCCCCGACCACTTTGGGAAAACCTGATTTATAAAAACCTCAAAATCAATATTTTACTTTTTTCTTTGGGAATGTTTTTTCTTTTTGTTCCTCCTTTCAAATCCTTTTCTTTTTTCAAAAAACAACAAACGACAGAATTTTGGAAAAAAGAATTGAACCCCATTTTAGCGAAAAAAAATATTCCGCAACCAAGCATCGAGGGTTTCTACATCAAAATCATGCCGCCTGCTTATACCCAAGTCCCAAGTTCCGAAACCGAAGAACCCAATTTGCAAGTGCTTGAAAATACGCAAGTTAGCTTCCAAATTAATACGAAAAACACGAACCAAATTACCTTTTTTTTCCAAATGGGTGATAGTTTGGTAGCCAAAAAAACAGCGGATCATGTATTCGTTTTGAGCCGAAATTTTGTGGTTTCAGATTTGTACAAAATCAAATTGGCAAATGAAGAAACTTTTAACGAATCAAATTATTTTGCCATCGAAGTCCAAAAAGATACGCCGCCCCAACTCACGATCAGCGAACCGAAACAGCGAACCAAAATCAAATATGGCGAAACGAAAAAACTCAATTTGGGACTGAAAGTTACGGACGATTACGGAATCGGGGTTTTGCAAATCGTGGCAACGGTAACAAGTGGCAAGGGTGAAGCGGTCAAATTCAGGGAAATGGTTTTGCCTTTTTCGAAATTTCTGCCTTTTTCTCGAAGCCAAAATTTGATGGAATTGCTTGATTTAGAACGTTTTGGTATGAATTGGGGCGATGAACTGTATTTTTATGTTCGTGCTTCCGACAACCGAAAGCCTCTGCCAAATGAAAACCGAAGCGAAATGTTTTTTGTGATTTTGCAAGATACGAGTCAGCAAATTGTGGCTGAAGCGGGCGGTTTGGCTATTGATCTTGTGCCTGAATATTTTAGAAGTCAAAGGCAGATTATCATTGATGCCCAAAAACTCTTGAAAATAAAACCTACCATTAGCCTCCAAACTTTCAAACAGCGTTCGAACGAATTGGGTTTTGACCAAAAAGCCCTGCGTTTGCGTTATAGCCAGTTTTTGGGCGAAGAATTTGAAAGTAATTTGGTAGAAACCGAAGAAAACGATCACGAACATGAGGAAGGCGAAGACCACGAAGGCGAGGAGCATAATGAAAAAAATGCAGAGCCAAAACATGGACATGATCACAGCGAAAATCTCGATCCAAATGCCAAACCCGATCCGCTTGAGGGCGTGGTTCATGCGCACGATTCTGAACAGGAAGCCACTTTCCATGCCCCAAAAATAAAGGCAACGCTAAAATTGGCATTGGCGGAAATGTGGCAGGCAGAACTCCATTTGCGGCTCTACGAACCCCAAAAAGCCTTACCTTATTGCGAAAAAGCCTTAGCCATTCTGAAAATTTTGCAACAAAAAGATCGAGTCTATGTCCGAAAAGTAGGTTTCGAACCGCCGCCTTTGAAAGTTTTGGAAAAAAGATTAACAGGTAATCTGGAAAAAATCTATAATTTTACGGCAAAAACGCAGATCGAAAGCCTCAAAAATTTCGAAAATACTCGAAAAAGTTTGGCAATTTTGGAAAAAATACGCAATGGTTTTTCAATAAATTACCTCGAAAAAAACACTTTGGAACAGGCAGGAAAAGAATTGGCTCAAGCCATTTTGGAACAAAATCAAAATGGAAATTTGGCAAATCAAAAGCATTTACAAAGTTTAAGTATTTTGAGGCAAGTGATTGATAATAAACCGATTAAAGCTGAAAACATCAACCGTTTATTGCAAACCTTTTGGGCTATTTTGCCAGACGCTGATCCACAACCTTTTTTAGAAACCCGCCCTAAAAACCGTTTGGAAGAAATTTTTTTGGAAAAATTGTATTAAGGAAAAAACTACCCAATTATCCCGTATTCCTCCAATTTGGGCAAGATTTTATTTCGCAAAATTTCGTGCAAAGTTCGCAATTCTTTCATGAGGTTTTGTCCTATTTCGGCATCTTGCAAGGCTTGTTTGATTTGCCAAAAACCTGCGTCCCATGTTTCGATCTTGAATTTGGGAGTGCGTAATTGGTTGAGATTGGCAAAATAAAATTGATAAATTTCCTTTCCTTTATCTAAAATGGCTTTTGCTTCTGTGGAAAATATTTTATTTTCTAAGCATTTCGCCACAAAACGGTCTTCATCATTTGCCATCGTCATGGCAATATCGGGATCGCTAATTTTCCATTGCTTGATTTCGGAAAGCAAAAAAGGGAAAAAATGATTGCGGATTTGATAAATTGTGCCTTCATATTTTACGTCCTTGAGTGCGGCGGTTTGGTTGCTGTTGCTAAACAAATTCCAAATCGTGCAATTGGTAATAAATTTTTCGGAAGGATCGGTGTGCGGTTGCATAAACTGATCCCGATCATTCAACCAAGTGGCTTTAGGAACACGCCGAGCCGCATGAACAACCATCGATTGCTCAAAATTGACAGGAATAACTGAAAATCCGCCTGCACTTACGTAAGGTGCAGACAGAAAACAAGTTTTATTTTGGTGCTGAAAATCATTGCCTCCGCACATAAAAGAAGCTAAAAAATTTGTCGAAATTCGATCGCGAGTATCTTTGTTTTTGTGTTTTACATTAATTGCCGAACCTACAGGCGGAAATTTGATCGTGGCGGCAGGGCGTTTGATCCATTTGCTCAAATGTTTGCTTTTGTCTTCAACTTTGACCGTTTTAACGCCAATTTTTTCAACATTTTCATCAAAAACATCTAATTTTAGCTCTTGTTTTTCCAAAACTTTTTCTTCTGAAATGTTCCAAAACATAAAAGCCACAGGAAAAGCACTTGCTTTCGAAGTCCCTGAAAAATTAGCAGATGAAAAAACAAACCCTCCCTCATGTTTAAATTTGAAAACCTTTTCCCTCAATTTTTGATCGTTATTCGAATTAAGGTGCTTTATTTTGTAAAAAAGCCCTAAATGTGCCGTTTTATTTCGAAATTCTTTTTTCAATCTGTAAATAAATTGCATTGCCAATTCCCTCGAAACCTCACCCAAATCTTCTTTGTGCATCATTTTTCGAACTTGTGTATCGGCAACTCCTTCCTTGCTATTTCCGTGATGTGTCCCTGCTAATTGTGCCGTTGCAAAAGGCGGATTGATCAAAATGATCCATTTCAAATTTGGGTTTTGCAAATCTTTTCTCAGGTTTTCGGGCATTTTCCAAGTAATATCGAACAGTACTTCGCCATTTTTGAACACATTGCCCACATCATCATTCAAATAATCGTATTGGAAAACGTTTGCTTCCGCAAAAAGCCGCTGCAAATGTTCGGCATCTTCCTTGTAAAGCGTGGATAAATAGCAATATTTGAGGGATTCTTGCGGCAGATAATATTCTAAATTGCCCGTTCCCGCCGCCATGTCCCAAAGCCGATACTCGCCCGAAGCCCACCAATTTTTGCCTATAGTTTTCGAAATATAATCTAAGGCTTTTTGGGCAAAACGCACAGGCGTAAAAAATTCGCCATGGAAACGGCGCATGGTTTCGTCCGTCAGGCGGTCAATTTTGGCAAGAATCGCCCTGATGGTGTCGATATTGCTAACTTTTTCGTACAAACTCCAAAAATGTTCATAATCTTTTGGCAAAATTTTCTTTTCCTTCATTTCGCCCACTTGCCCAACTCTGAAAATTACCCGACTTTGATCTTTCAAAAAAATCGAATTATCTTTTTGAATATCACTTACAAAATAACGGCTTGTTTTAAAACCATTTCGCACCGAATCGCCAAAAATTCTGTTCCAATATTCAAAAACCTCCTCAAAATTGATTTCTGTAATAATTTTTTTGTCGCCAAAAGTTTGGTTTTGCAAATATTGCTTTAGTTTTTCGGCAAAAAAGCCAAATTCCGTAACATTCTGAACCTGATAAACGTGCAAATTTTTGCACAAAGCAGACTCGGCAAGGTCATCGACCAAGTTCTTATCGGGCATACTCGCCGCCAAATCCCAATCGTAATTTTCCTGATCATAAAACTCCTTCCAAATTGCCGTTTCAGTCAAAACCGCTTGTTTCTGGTCTGCAAGGCAGATCGTAGCGGGAATGGCTTTGTCTATATGCAAACCGTATTTCAAACGCCTGATATAGTACAGCGTTTGCGCCAAAACCTGCGCCCGAATTTTGGTGTTTTCAAGGCTTTTATCGTCTTTGAACTCGAACAAAACCTGTGGCGTATAGAGGTCGTGTCGGTCGGAAGTATCGTATTCGATCCCAAAAAATTTGGCGTAGGCGTGTTTAATGTCCTCTTCGGTTCGTGCCTTTTGGATCGCAGTAAAGAATTTTTCGAGGTCTTTGGGGTTCATGGTTTGCTGAATTTGAGTGGTCAAGGCTTTAATTTTTGTAGTTTATCGTAAATTGGTTACGAATGCACCACTGATGAATTTGCTGATGTAAATTTGTTTTTTCAAATTCCTCAAAAGTATAAGCCGTTCGGAAGTGAGAAGTTAAATTTTTGGCGTTGATTCCTTCCTGATTAATCGAGTTGATAAAAAGCGCCAATAACTCCATAAAATCATGTCCATTACATAGTTGCTCAAGTTGATGGATTTGATTTTCCAAATTATTTACATCTTGGGTAAGATGTTCAATATCAGTATTTTGGATATTTTCACTTCTTTCTAATATCTTTTCTATGTACTTTTTATGGTCAATCCTAAACGAGTGTATTTCGAAAATATCTCCCATCTTTATTCCTTTAAACTTAAATCCACAGATGTTAAGTTCGTTATACCAACGCAAGTAACTCACAAAACGCAAAGCGTGTAATATTTTTTGACGAATAGGATCATGTTCAGAGGCAGGCAAAGTAGAAAACTCGTGCATGACAGCCCTAAAAGTGGGTTCTGAACAAATTATCAGCATTTCACTATCATGAAAATCAGTAAAAAACAAATTCTCAATAAGCGGCTTTTGGTTTTCCAAATGACAAAAATCGGCATCACGAATACCAATTAGTCGTCTGAAAAATGGGCTTAGGATTTGTAAGCCTTTTTCCAAAAATAGTTTTCCATTATTGGGCAAAACTTCTATTTTGAAAAGAGGATTCGAGTATAGTTTTCGATACAAGCGAACATCACTTTCGCCTTCGACGAGTACGAAAAACTTATTTTTGGTTTGTGGATTGGAAAAATCTAAGCGCAGTTCGTTGATTTTGTCCTCAAAAGAAATATCACTTTTTTTCATTATACTTCTTGCATTTCTTGTGTTTCGAGGTTAAAAACCAAATCCCAACGATCCCCTATAATTTGCGGGGAATGTGTAGCCACCAAAACTTGCATTTTTTGCAAGGCGATAATTGCTAATAAATCTTTTAAAAAAGCTTTTTGCCAAGTAACGTGCAAAGATATTTCAGGTTCGTCTATCAAAACCAAAGTATTCGAGGTAGTTCTAAAAATAAAAAAAAAAA
>JAAFHK010000235.1 GCA_013297565.1 Cytophagales bacterium | reverse complement strand
GCCCAAGTTCGGTTATTTTTAGCAAAGATCACGATTATGTGAATATTTTGGAAGGCGAAGTAGAGGAGGTCGAAACTGTTCAAGCCAAATCGTACGATGAGGTACTATTCGATATGCTCAAAAAACTTCGAAAACGCATTGCCAAACAAAAAAATTATCCGCCCTATGTTATTTTCCAAGACCCTTCGATGGAGGAAATGGCAACCATTTATCCAACCAATTTGGAAGAATTGGCACAAGTGAATGGAGTAGGTATGGGCAAGGCGAAAAAATTTGGAAAACCTTTTGTCGAATTAATTGCCAAATACGTAGAAGAAAATGACATTACAACGGCTTCGGACGTGGTGGTGAAATCTACAGTCAATAAATCCAAAACCAAAATTTTCATTATCCAACAAATCGACCGCAAAGTTGGTTTGGAAGAAATAGCCGAAGCCAAATCGATGAATTTTGATGAACTGCTCGACGAAATCGAACACATTTGTTATTCAGGCACAAAACTCAACTTGGATTATTACATCGAAGAATACATTGACGAAGAACGTCAGGAAGAAATTTATAATTATTTCATGGAAGCCGAAAGCGACCATATCGGGGCGGCTTTGCAGGAACTTGGCGAGGATTTTACGGAGGAGGAGATTCGTCTTGTCCGTATCAAATTCCTTTCGGAAGTGGCTTTGTAATCAGAACTTCATTTTTTTCCTACCCAAACAAAAAGCATTTCTTAAGAAATGCTTTTTGTTTTTGTACCTTTGTGAAAATAAAACCTTCGGAAAATATGAGCAAAAAACTAATTCGATTTGATTGGGCGGTTAAAAAATTGCTTCGAAACAAGGCAAATTTTGTAATTTTAGAAGGTTTTTTATCCGAACTTTTGTTTGAGGAAATCCGAATCCAAGAAATTTTGGAAAGCGAAGGCAATCGGGAAACCTATGAGGACAAGTACAATAGGGTAGATATTTTGACACAAAATTCAAAAAATGAGGTTTTTATTATCGAAATTCAAAGCACCTACGAAATTGATTATTTCCATCGCATGGCTTATGGCACATCAAAAACCCTTTCCGAAAATTTGAGTTTGGGGCAGGGCTATTCGGAAATCAAAAAAATTATATCAATCAATATTGTGTATTTTGATTTGGGGCAAGGCAAAGATTACGTTTATATTGGCAAAACCAATTTTGAAGGCTTGCATGAAAAAGACCTTTTGCAACTCTCGCACAAACAAAAAGAGGCATTTTTGAAAGAAAATGTATCGGATATTTTTCCCGAATATTACCTTATCAAAGTCAATCAGTTTGATGATGTGGCGCGGGATACGCTTGATGAATGGGTTTATTTTCTGAAAAATAGCGAAGTAAAAGACGAGTTCAGGGCAAAAGGTTTGGCGGAAGCAAAGGAGGTTTTGGATATTATGCGTTTGAACAAAGATCAACAATACGGTTATAATCGTTATTTGGACTATTTGCACCTCAAAGCAAGCGAGACGCTTTCTTTAAAAAGCGAGGCAGAGTACAAAGTACGTGAAGATGAAAAATCTAAAAATGTTGTTGAATTTGCCAAAAATTTAATTTTATTAGGTTCAGATGATGATTTTATTATCAAAGCAACGAGTTTAACGCTTGAGCAAATAGAAACTTTGCGAAACGAAACAGAATAAACACCATGAAATCACCAAACAAACATGAATTGGTAAAACCCAAAAAAAAATTGGGGCAACATTTCTTGAAAGATCAGAACATTGCCGAAAAAATAACGAGTCTTTTGAGCCTGCACATGGGCTACAGCAAGGTGCTGGAGATAGGCGCAGGCATGGGAGTGCTTACCCAATTTTTGGTGCGAAATAAGGCTTTCGAAACCTATGTGATCGATATAGATACCGAATCTATCGAGTATTTAAAAAAAGCGGAACTCCTTGATAAACAGCGGATTATAGAAGGCGATTTTTTGCGTTTTGATTTGGTTAAGCGTTTTCCTGAACCGCTTGCGCTGATCGGGAATTTGCCTTATAATATTTCCTCGCCTATTTTTTTTGAAATTTTGGCAAAACGAAACCACATTCCCGAAGCGGTTTTTATGATCCAAAAAGAAGTTGCCCAACGGATTTGTTCGAAACATGGAAGCAAAGAATACGGCATTTTGAGTGTGCTTTTGCAGGCGTTTTATGATCTCGACTACTGTTTTACGGTAGCTCCGCACGTTTTTGTGCCGCCGCCCAAAGTCCAATCGGGCGTGATCCGTTTGCGCCGCAATGCTACTCAAGATTTGGGTTGTAATGAAAAACTGTTTTTTCAGGTCGTAAAAATGGGTTTTAACCAAAGACGCAAAACCCTCCGCAATGCCTTGCGAAGTATGGGAATCGAAAACGCCCAATCCGATCACCCTTTTTTTGACAAAAGAGCCGAACAGTTAAGCGTAGCCGATTTTGTAGAACTGACCAAACTGATTGAAGAAAAAACGAAATAGTGTTTATGAACATTGTAAAACGCCCTTTAGGGTGTCTTTAATAGCTTGAAAATCAACATATTGGCACACCCTGAAGGGTATGCTACATATTTATCCATAAACCTTGATGAAAAAAATTATCCATTTCTTGGTCAAAAAACTCATTCACAACCCCAAAGGCGAAACCGATCCACAAAAACAGCTCGAATCTTTGCGGTATATTCCGCTTTTGGTCAGTCTGATTTGGGATTGCGCTCCGCAAATGGTGGCTACAAGTGCCGTTTTAAGGCTTTTGAGTGCCTTTTTGCCCGTTTCGATGTTGTATATTGGCAAGTTGATTATTGACGAAGTGCTTAAAATCATTAATCACCAAACCCTTGATAATCAATACATTTGGCAATTAATTGCCATCGAATTGGGCTTGGCAGTTTTGTCCGATTGGCTGGGGCGAGTGGTGCAGGTGTATAATGTTTTGATAGGCGAAAAATTTGCGAACGAGTCTTCTATACGTTTGATCAAACACGCCGCTATCTTGGATTTATACCAATTCGAAACGGCAGAATTTTATGACAAATTGGAAAAAGCACGCCAACAAACAAGCGGCAGAGTGGTACTTTTATGGGAACTTTTATCACTTGCCCAACGCAGTATTTCGGTTCTGATCTTGGCTATTGGTTTGGTAGCCTTCAATTATTGGCTTATTATTTTGCTTTTTGTGGCTGTTTTGCCCACTTTTATTAGCGAAACGCATTTTAACGTTATCAAAAAATCCTTGTATTCCTCCTATACTCCACAGCGCCGAGAACTCGATTACCTACGCTACATTGGGGCAAGTGATGTAACGGCTAAGGAAGTCAAAATCTTTAATTTGTCTAATTTTTTGGCTGAACGCTACGAAAAAGTGTCGGGAGAATATTACCAATCGAATCGGCTTTTGACCGTAAAAAGTGCTTGGTGGGGCGGGCTTTTTTTCACTTTTGGGACGGTTTCGTACTATGGGGCGTATGTTTGGATTATTTATAAAGCCATGTTGGGAAATATTACTTTGGGCGATCTGACTTTCCTTTCGGGGACTTTTATGCGTATGAGGGAGCAGTTGCAGACCATTATGGAGATGTTTTCGGGTTTGGCAGGCAGGGCTTTGTATTTGCAAGATTTTTTTGATTTTTTTGAGATCAAACCCCAAATAGCCAACGATCCCAATCCCCTACCCGTTCCAAAACCTTTTAAAAGAGGTTTTACTTTCGAAAAGGTAAGTTTCAAATATCCGAATGCTGCCGAATATTCGATCCGAAATGTGTCTTTTGAGTTGAAAAGTACGGAAAAAATTGCTTTGGTAGGCGAAAATGGAGCAGGAAAAACCACTTTGGTCAAACTTTTAGCAAGACTTTACGAACCAACCGAAGGGCGAATTTTGCTTGATGGAGAGGATTTGCGAAGGTACAATTTGGCAGAATTGCGGGAAGCGATTGGCGTTATTTTTCAGGATTTTGTCAAGTTTCAGTTGAATGCCGCCCAAAATATTGCGATTGGGGACATCGAAGAACGCCAAAATCAAGAAAAAATAGAACATTCAGCCGAAAAAAGTTTGGCAAGTGAAGTGATCAAAAAATTGCCAAAAGGTTACGAGCAAATGCTTGGGCATCAGTTCAAAGAGGCGATCAATTTGTCGGGCGGTGAATGGCAAAAAATAGCGATTGCAAGGGCATATATGCGTGAGGCTCAACTACTTATCCTCGACGAACCTACGGCGGCACTCGATGCCCGCGCCGAACACGAAGTTTTTGTTCGTTTTGCCAATTTGATCGAAGGAAAATCGGCGATTTTGATTTCACACCGTTTTTCTACGGTTCGAATGGCTGATCGGATTTTGTTTTTGGAACGCGGAGAATTGAAAGAGATCGGTTCTCATGCCGAATTACTTGCCCTAAATGGCAAATACGCAGAACTTTTTAATTTGCAAGCAAAAGGTTATCAATAATTTTTGTATTATGCCCTTTAGGTTGCAGTAAAACTGTGATTTTCAAACTATACTCAATCAAAAGTGAATTTTTTGTAGCATAGGCTTTAGCCTGTGCCATGGATCAAAACCATTTTAATTTCAGTATATTAAAAACACCCTAAAGGGCGTTTTACAACTATTTCCCCTCTTTTTTCTTTTTTTCAAAAATATAATTCAGGGATAAAAACTGGGACGGGGAAAGTTGCGGGTGAGTTTGCAAACCATAGTCAATCTCGAATTGGTAGAGTTTGAACCGCAATCCCGCACTTTGGGCGAAAGGAAAAGACCGCACGCCTGCTCGCAAAGCCATATTTTTGAGGAAAAAATATTCCATACCAAACCGAACAACCGCTTTTCGGTCAATATCTTTTTCAGTTTCGAGGTTCAGCATCAATTTCTGATTCGGTCGGTAGGAAAGCCCTGTTTTCATCACAACAGGATATTTTTCGTCCTGAAAATTGGCAACTTGGGCTTGAGTAAAATTCAAGATGTGCGCCCCTACCCAAATTTTTTCGGAAAATTGCGCCACCCCGCCAAACTCGAAAGTAAGCAAGTTTCGAGTCCCTAAACCCTCGAACCAATATTGTAAGTAATTGATTTTCAAGCCTAAACTTGCTATCCCCATTTTTTGGCTGATTCCTGCCGAAATTTGGGTTTCTCTGAAAAGGCTTTCGCCCATATTTTGGATTCCCAAACCAAAAGCAGTATTCGTGCGGATTGGTGCAACAAAAGCCAAAGAAACCGTTTGCAAACCACTGATTAAGAAAGGATTATAATAAGCAAATGCCACAGTTGGTTTTTCGATTCCCGCCAAAGCCCCAATATTATTGCCCAAAGCCCACGCATCTTGCAGTGTTATTGCTGCATTTGCCATGCCTCCCGCCCTTGCTCCTTTAGGTGAAGCGTAACTTTGTGCCAAAAGAGGTAAATAATTGACTATCAATAAGATAATTAATAAAATCCGCATCTTCTATTTACAAAAATAATCTCTATAAATGTTACCTTGCTTCATATACTCAAAATTTTTATACGAAACCAAACAGATTATCTTAGCTCAAAACCTCCCAAGTCAGCCCATCTACCACGCCTGTAGCAGGAATATACTCCGCCGCTTGAAAATCCGCTACGGCTTTGTAGGTTTCTGTATCATACTGATTATCAGGCTCTTTGCTCAAATAACCCGCCTCTGCTAAGGCAAAATTGATAGCTTCTACTTCCTCGCCCTGATCACCCAAACGCAGAGAAATATTAGGCAAATTATTTTCTTTTAATTTTCCAAATAGTTTTTTCCAAACCGTTTTTCGTACTACGCCATCGGGCATCAAATCAAAACCTTCTTGGAAACGTACAATCGATTTTTGGGTTTGCTCATCAAATTCATAATCAGGGTCTTTGTCCAAAAGTCCAACAAACCAAAGGCGCTGATTCAAGGCAAAAACCAGCGGACTTCGATCTCCTTTTTGGAGTTTTGTTTCGAAATCAAATTGTTGAAAATCAGGCAGTTCATGTATTTTTTCCAAATAATCAAGCGGAGCAATTCCAGTAGGTTCGTTTCCCCAATGTTTTTGCAAACGTTCGACTGCGGAGTGCATTTCGAGGTCAAATACTTCAGTTGGTTTTTGGAACAAAAAGCCTTTTTCAAAGAGTTTTTCGCCGAAAAATAGCACTTTTTCATTTGCTACGCCAAATTTCAAATCATCACTTAGCACCTCGACAGGCAGATTCCCCATAATAACGTCCCAAGTCTTGTCGCCTACCATGCCATCAACTTTCAAATTATTCTTTTCTTGGAATAATACAAGTGCTTGATACGTTTCGAGATCGAAAGTGTCATTTGCCGTTCCTTGTAAATATCCTAATTCGAACAATCTTTTGTCTAATTCCAATACTTTCTCACTTGCGTCCCCAAATTTTAACCAATGTTTTTTGTGGGCATCGGGAAGGGTTTGCATAATGGTTTGCCATGTTTTTTCGCCCACCATGCCATCAACTTTTAGCCCATTTGCGGTTTGAAATTTCATAACTGCTTCATAAGTTCCCAAATCGAAAGCGTCATTAGGCTCGTCTTCTAAATAGCCCAAATCCTGTAGTTTTTGGTCTAAAATATAAATATCTTCGCCCGAATCCCCAAATTTTAGCCATTTTTCCTGATGTGCCAAAGGTTGTAGATTCATAATTTTGTCCCA
>JAAFHK010000233.1 GCA_013297565.1 Cytophagales bacterium | reverse complement strand
ACGTGCGCTCGCCATTCATTCAGCCCCCATAGATTGGGATCAGCAGTGTTGGATTGGATAGTGAAAGTCGCGCTGGCAGTGCTGAATACTTCTGGAGCATTTGAAACTATCCGAACTCGATACGTTCCCGCCGAAGTCCCAACAGGTACGCTACAAAAAACCGTAGCTGGATCAGTACCTACCACATTGCCAATAGCGACAGGACTGTTAAACGTAGCACCTCCCAAATCCGACAATTCAATCCGAAAAATATTACCACCATTGAACGTGCCTGTACGATCAAACGCCACTGTAAAATTCTGATTTCCTGAACAAACGGCAGGACTCGTACCACTTAAGGTTGTAATATTAATAGTTTGGGCAAAAAGTTGAGTCCCAAAAAAGAGAAAGAAAAATAGCCTAAAGAATATGTTTTTCATGAGTTTAATACTGGAAAAATACTGTTTCGAATAGCTTTTTTAGTTTTTTAATAATTGTTCCGTCAAATACAAGGCAACTACCCAAAAGAACGTTTTTTAACAAGACAAAGTTGATAAGAAATGCTTTTTTTACCTAAATTTGATAATATTTGCTTCTCTAAAGCCTAAACCGTAATGCCCCGCCCAATATATTTTTTCCAAAAAAACAGCAGGTAAAAAATACGTTTGGGTTTGGGAAGTATAAAAATCGGTGCTTTTTAAAGTGTTTTTTTCCAAATAATAAAAACTATTCTTCCAAAAACTAATCCATGAGGTTTCGGCAGGCAAATCAAAAACTTGACGATAATTCCCCAAATTATCAAAAACCAATAATTTTCCGCTTCGGTCTTGTAAAAAAAGGAGATTCTGGTATTCGGTCAGATAGACAAAATCATAATCGGCAGGCGGCAAAACCCATTGTAGAGAAATTTTGAAAAGCGTTTGGTGAGTGCGAGGATCGAATTTGAGCAAAGAAAAATCCGAGTCGTTCAGAATCCATAGGCGGTTATCAGGACTTGGCGCTGCCAAACGCACAAAGCCCACATTTTCATTTTCTAAATCATAACTTTCTATTTTTTTCAAAAACCTATCCAACCAAATAATTTGTTGAAAATCGCGATAAAAAGCAAAAATTCGCACCGTTTGGCGGGCTTCAAGCAGGCTAATCGAACCAACCTTTTCAGGCGAAAAACTAAGCAAAAGTTTGCCTGTGCTGTCGTATTGGTGGAGATTTCCTTGCTGATCGGCTATATAAAAATTGCCGTATTTATCCGCTGAAACCCATTCAGGCTTAGGCAAATCAAAAGAATCGCAAAGGTGAAGGTTTTGAGCAAAAAGGGTTTGGGAAACGAAAAAAAAGCAGAGAACTAACACTTTTTTGAGAAATGTTAGTTTGGAAAAAAACTTGGAGTTCTTCATGGTTAAGATCATAGATAACTTCAAGATCGTGCTGTATTTTTTTACAAAGTAAGCATAATAAAGATTTTTTCGTAAAAAATCTTTATTATTGTCAATAAAACTGGCAAATCTATGATAAAAGTATTTGAAAATGAATATGCTGAACTTTATGATATGAGTGATGAAATTCCGCACGTACTTTTTGGGTATTGGCGGGGCTTTTGGCAACTTACGGACGCAGAATCTATGCGGGCTTTGCATTTTCCGCTGGATTACGTCAAAGAAAAGGATATTAAGATTATGCTAACGGACTACAAAGACCTCGCTGTGGTGT
Organism: Cytophagales bacterium; assembly: GCA_013297565.1. Taxonomy (GTDB): domain Bacteria; phylum Bacteroidota; class Bacteroidia; order Cytophagales; family Thermoflexibacteraceae; genus JAAFHK01. The sequence continues at coordinate 4,981 of JAAFHK010000233.1, read as the reverse complement.
CTGAAAGTGTAAATGATTGGTTAGCAAGCTATTGGTTTCCGACTGTTGTGCAAAATGGTTTGAAAGCCGAGATAGTCATAGACGCAAACGACCTGATAGGGCAAGTTTCGGTCGATTTTATGTACGAAAACGTAAATGTAGAAACGGGACTCATTACACCCAAAGCCCTCAATTTGGAAGAAGCCAAAAAAATGGCGAGGGAGCTATTGGACAAATGGAATAAAATATGAACTTTTTGACAAAATGAAAAGCAGAGAACTAACATTTCTTAAAGAAATGTTAGTTCTAAAGAAATAACCTTGCCAAAAGGTTTTCTAACAACTATATTTTCTCACCTGCCAATTTGACCATTTCCAGAAACCGATCTATGTCTTGTTCGGTCAAATTGTGGTTTGGAAATGCCGCCCTGATGAAGGTTTCGCCCTTCGATTCGCCATAACCTACTTTTGCCATGCCATGTTGGTTCAGGTAATTGCAAATCTCGATGCTCGATTTTTCCAAAACTTGAAAACACAAAGTTACGCATTGGGGTTCGAGAATAAGTCGCATACTTGGATCGCTTTTTACCTTTTCGGCGGCGTATTTGGTCAGGTCAAAAATGTGGTTTATGCGTTTTTCGTAGCCTTCGTGTCCTAACCATTTCCACATTGCCCAAACCTTCAGAGCATCGTTGTGCCGTCCGCATTGGATCGAACCGATTCCTGGGTTTAGGTCTTCGTCGTCGGATTGGAACAAATATTCAGCCCGTTCGGAAATGTGTTTTTTCATCATGCCTTTCTCTTTGAACATCACGACCGAAGCCGTAAGCGGTACGCCCATGAGTTTGTGGGCATTCCAGCTAACCGAATCCGCCAAATGACAGCCTTTCATTAAGGCTTTGTAACGTTCTGATAACAAGGCACTTCCGCCCAAAGCGCCATCTACGTGATGCCAAAGATCAAACTCTTTTGCTATTTTGTCGACCTCCTCGAATTGGTCGAAAGCCCCCATAACGGTTGTGCCTGCGGTGCTGACCACTATCAAAGGTCTTAAGCCCTGTTGCAGATCGGTTTGGATTTGTTTGCGCAACTTTTCGGGATCCATACGCCCCATCGAATCGCTATTTATTTTTTTGACATTGCTACGCCCAATTCCCAATAAACCCGCATTTTTGGTGATCGAATAATGTCCTTCTGCCGAATACACAATGTATTTGCGACCATCATGCCCCATATTTTTAATCGTTTGGCTTTTTTCGTTGCGGGCTACAGCCATAGCTACCAGATTGGTAAGCGAACCGCCAGGAGCAAAAGCGCCTTCTCCATTTTCGAAACCTACTTTTTTGAGCATTTGGGCAATGACTTCCTTTTCGATCAGAATTTGCAAACCACCCACTTTGTAGGTATAAAGCGAAACATTGGTAATGACTGAAATAATTTCGGCAGCAACGGCTACCATGTTTCGTCCGCCATAGAGTTGATTGAAAAAAGCCGTACTTGCCGTTTTATTGGTTGCCATCGTAACATTCTCCAAAAGTTGCATAAAGGCTTCTTCAGGCATACCTTCTTGGCTAATTGGCAAGTCAAAATCAGCCAACCACTCGGCAGGTTGGCGATGCGGAACTACAGGATCGGTTTGGTCTGCCGCTATGTATTTTTCGGCAATTTGTAGGGTTTGTTGCAAAATAGATAAATCCATAAATGTTTTTGTGTTGTTCGTTTTTTGGAAAAATATACTCAATCAAAAATGCTTTTGTACGGCGGACATTCTTGTTCGCCCAGAAACGAACAAGAACTTCGTTTTACGACCAAAACCAATTTAGTTTCAGTATAACTGTACTCAAGCTAAAATAATTTTGACAAGGGGGCTTGCCCCCTTGTTTTCAGAAATAAAGATTTTATTTTATACTTTAAATCGTATAGATGTAATCTTTTCAAAAGACGTACATCTATTTGAAAATCAACAATTTACAAGATATAAAATGTTGATTTTAGAAAGGTTTTAAGTATATTAAAACTAAAATCTTGCTCCTTGGCTTCGCCAATAGCGAATCAGGATATAGGCAAATAACATTCCGCCCAAATGGGCAAAATGGGCTACATTGTCTTTGGGCGAGTTTTCGATAACAGCATACAGTTCCATAGCGGCATAAAACCAAACCATGTATTTTGCCTTGATAGGAATAGGCGGGAAAAGCAACATGAGTTCGACATTGGGGAAAATCATACCGAACGCCATCAAAACGCCAAAAACTGCCCCAGAAGCCCCGACCATAGGCATACCTGCTTTCGCTTCGCAAAGTTGGGCAATAAATTCACGACTTTCCTTGATGAGTTTCGGATCGGTAGGGTTTTCGCCGTAGGCTTGGATAAACTCTGCCAGATACGACCGAAGAGCAAAACGATCTGCCAATTCGACAAAAGATTGGAAATTGGGATTGGTCAAATAACTAAAAAGCTGATTCACCTCCCAAAAATGCACCCCCGAATACAAAATACTTGCCCCAAAACCACAAATGAGGTAAAAAATCAAGAATCGTTTCGATCCCCAAATGGTTTCGAGCATGGGGGCGAACATAAAAAGGGCGAGCATATTACTAAAAATGTGCATGGTGCTGGCATGTACGAAAAAGTGCGTGAAAAGTTGGTACGGCTCAAATTCATTCGAAAAGAAATAGCGCAGTCCAAAAATACGCACAAAATCGAGTTGGATGCCCGTAAAAGCACCCAAAATATAGGGAGCAATAAAGACTACTATATTGATAATCAATAAGTTCTTGACTACAGGGGTCAGACGTTGGAACATGATTGTAGATTGGTTTTAGGTACGTAACAACAAAACTACCTATTTTTTTCGCAAATGTTTTAACCAAAACCGAAATTTTAGTTTTCAGAAATAAAAATGTAGCAATTTTCAATATCTTTGCCCATTCCTACAGAATTACAAACTTGATATTAAATTCCCATGCTTAAAAATATCGATTTCAAACAACTCATTCCTCATTTGGCAATCGTTGGTTTGTTTTATTTGCTCACCATTGCCTATTTCAGTCCTGAATTTTTCGAAAAAAAGACCATTGCCCAAGACGATATTGTGCGCTATGAGGGTATGTCCAAACAAACTTCTGATTATAACGAAAAAAACGAAGAATCGAGCCTCTGGACGACCTCGATGTTTGGCGGAATGCCTGTCTATTTGTTCAATGCCCCTTTTCCTGACGAACCTCTGCGAACGCTGAACGCTATTTTCAAAGGAGCATTTATTAGCGAAAAAGCGGGACATGGGCTTTTTATGGCTATGTTTTGTTTTTATATTGGGGCTTTGTGCTTTGGCATTTCGTGGAAAACTGCCGCTTTGGGGGCAGTCGCCTTCGGCTTGAGTTCCTATAATTTGGTTCTGATCGATGTCGGACACATCACCAAACTTTGGGCAATCGCCTACGCACCTTTGGTTTTGGGTAGTATGTATTTGGTTTTCAGGCAAAAATGGTTTTTGGGCTTTGCTCTTTTCGCCCTTTCCCTTACTCTCGAACTGCGGGCAAACCACTATCAAATTACTTTTTATTTAATATTCGTTTGTGCTTTTTATGTCCTCACCGAACTCTATTTTGCCTTCCAAAACAAAAATTTCAAACCTTTTGCCCTTGCCATGTTACTTTTTGCGGGGGCAGGCATATTGGCTTTAGGGGCAAATGCGGGCAGAATTTTGACCACGATGGAATACGCCAAACACTCGATCAGGGGCAAAGCCGAACTCACGCCTTTGGCAAGCGAAAAGGAAAAAGGCGGAGGCGAGGGACTTGATCGGGATTATGCTTTTGCGTGGAGCCAGGGCATTGGCGAAACTTTTACCTTGCTCATTCCTAATTTTTATGGAGGTTCGAACAACGAAAAACTCGACCGAAAATCGGAAGTTGCCCAACTTTTCCGCCAAGCGGGACAGGAAATGCCCGAACAGTGGTCGTACTATTGGGGCGATCAGCCTTTTACCAACGCACCTATTTACGCAGGAGCAATCGTTTGCTTTTTGTTTGTCTTGTTCCTTTTGGTTTCCGAAAACCAACACAAATATTGGCTTTTAGCGGGTGTAAGCATTACTTTGTTTTTCTCTTGGGGTAAAAACTTTGAAACGTTTAATTACCTCATGTTCGATTATTTTCCTGCTTTCAACAAATTCCGAGCCGTTTCGATGGCTTTGAGCCTAACGGTTTTGCTCATGGCTTTGGGCGGAACTTGGGGCTTAAAAACGGTTTTCGAACAGAGTTTTTCCGAAAAACTACAAAAACAAATTTTGATAGCTTTTGGGCTAACGGGCGGTTTGTCCTTGCTTTTTGCCCTCGTGGGTAGTGGTTTATTGAGTTTCCAAACCCTTTCCGACTCCCAACAGCAAATGCCACAAGCCTTAATAGATGCCATGATTGCCGACCGCAAAAGTATGTTACGTCTTGATGCTTTTCGTTCTTTTCTTTTGGTAGGGCTTTTTGTGGGTGTTTTGTATTTTTTCCTGAAAAAACGTATTTCCGAAACCCTTGCCTTTACCCTGCTTTTGGCATTGATCACTTTCGACCTCTGGGGCATCGGCAAACGCTACCTGAACGCTTCGGATTTTCAGGCAGGAGTCCAACAGGCAGTTCATGCCCCTACGCCCGCTGATGATAAAATACTGAAAGACAAAGACTTGCATTATCGAGTTTTTGCTTTAGCAAACCCTTTTAACGATGCCCAAACTTCGTATTATCACCGTTCGGTAGGTGGTTATTTTGCCGCCAAAATGCGCCGTTATCAGGAACTGATCGAACGCCAACTGGATAAACAACGCAGTATGATTATCGATAATTTGCAAAAAAGAGAACCTGTGGACTTCGAAAAACTGACTATTTTGAATATGCTTGATGCCAAATATATCGTTTTTGGGGAGTCGGAAGCCGAAATGGTCGAAAACCCGAAGGCGCTGGGGGCGGCATGGTTTGTGAGCAAAATACGCACAGTTCAAACACCTGACG
>JAAFHK010000238.1:2613-6619 GCA_013297565.1 Cytophagales bacterium | reverse complement strand
TTACAAAATGGAAGTGGAATATTTGAAATAATCCAAAATTTTATTTTACCTTGCGCGCTAACTTAAAATAAAATTTTTTCACGTAAAACGAACATTCTTGTTCGTTTCTGTGGCAAACAAGAATGTTCGCCACAGAAAAGCAATACAAAAATTTCCTAACCAAACCCCCTATCCAATATGTATAATCAACCCATGCTCAAAGACGATGCCCTCGCAGGAAAAACCATAGTGGTTACAGGCGGCGGCACAGGTTTGGGCAAATCCATGAGCCGTTATTTTCTCGAATTGGGTGCAAATGTGGTGATCGCCAGCCGAAAATTATCGGTTCTGGAAAAAACAGCCGAAGAACTACAAGCCTCTGCGGTGGCGGCAGGTTCGAAAGCCAAAATTTTGGCTTTCGAGTGCGATGTCCGCAAATATGAGGAAGTCGAAAAAACATTGGCTTTTACGCTTGAAAACTTTGGCAAGGTAGATGGCTTGCTCAACAATGCGGCAGGCAATTTTATCAGCCCTACCGAACGCCTTTCACACAAAGCCTTTGACACCATTGTCGGCATTGTCTTGCAAGGTTCGTACAATTTTACCTTAGCTTTTGGCAAACATTGGATTGCTGAAAAGCAAAAAGCTACGATTTTGAACATTGTAACCACTTATGCTTGGACAGGATCGGCTTTCGTAGTGCCTTCGGCTTGTGCAAAAGCAGGCGTTTTGGCTATGACTCGGTCTTTGGCTGTCGAATGGGCAAAATACGGAATCAGAAGCAATGCGATTGCCCCTGGCCCTTTTCCTACGAAAGGTGCATGGGATAGGCTTTTTCCGCCTCCTTTGCAGGAAAAACTCGATGCCGCAAGCAATGTTCCCCTCAAAAGAGTAGGCGAACATCAGGAATTAGCCAATTTAGCGGCATATTTGATGTCCGATTTCAGTTCGTATGTGAATGGTGAAGTCATCACGATTGACGGCGGCGAATGGCTGAACGGAGCAGGCGAATTTAACAAAATGCAAATTCTTACGCCCGATATGTGGGACATGATCGAAAGAGCCGTAAGAGGCAGCAAAGAGTAAAAAAACAAATAAAAACACGCATAATGAAAAATCATGCGTGTTTTTCGTGTAAAAAAAATTATTCACAAGGGATTGGTTCGTTCCGAACAGGGTAAATTACTTTTCGGTACGAATAATGCCACCACTCGTTAGGAACTGTGCCAAAACCGTATTTTGCCAATACATTTTTTAATAATTGCCTATTTTTCAGCACTTCAGGTTTCAAATTGGCATAATTCCAATGGGCTTCTTTCCCAAAAAAATCATACGTTGTTCCCATATCGAGTTCCTTTCCTTTTTCGTCCGTCAGGGTCAAATCGACCGCACAACCCCGATTGTGCATTGAGCCTTTTTTTGGGTTCGAAACGTAGCGCTTGTCGGTTACGGCATTCCAAAGTTTCCACTGAACAGAATGCGGGCGGTAGCCGTCAAAAATTTTGATTCGATAACCCAATTTTTTAAATTCTTTTTGTGCCAAAATCAAATCTTCTGCCGTTTTTTTTCTCAAAAAACATCGACTACAATCATACAAAACTTTTCCTGTAAAATTATTGGTCGTTGCGTACCGAATGTCCAACTCGAAGCTATCGTCCCAGCGGATCAGCTCGACCATTGCCGAATCAGGCAATTTGCGGTACAAACTATCATAATTCATGGTTTTTTCTTGAGAAATGCCTTGCTTTTTCGAACTAAAAGCCTGCGCCGTTTGTGGAGGTTCAGGTTGTGTTTCTACTTTTTGGGCTTGACTTTGACACGCCAAAAGACCGAAAAACAAAAAATAAAGTAAATTTTTCACGATTTTGAGTAGTTAATAAATTGTTTGTTTGCACAAAATTACGAAAAAATCTATTGAAACCTCCCTAAAACAGTTTCCTCAAAATTGTATTCTATAAATATTGACTTTTAAAAAATATAATTCATTGATTTTCAATAAATTATACCATTACACATTTTGAACTATCACCCAAAATCAAATCTTTACGAAATTATAGCGTTAAAATTTGGAAAATAAAGTAGGGTAAAAAAAGGGATTTTTACTGTACTTTTGTTCCCATACAAATTTGTAGTTTTTCCGATATGCTCAAAAATATTTTCTTTTTCCTTTTTTTAGTAGGTTTTGGCAATGTGAATGCCCAATCTTTTTTTGATAAATTTTACGAACCCGAACAACTGCGCGAAGATTTTGACCTCCTGATTAGAAGCCTACAGGAAGGACACCCTACTTTATTCGATTATATTAGCGAAGCGGAATGGAAACGTGAAACAAACTACACCACAGACCAGCTCCTGCGCCCTATGTCCGAAGCCGAATTTTACAACCTTTTGAAGCCCATGGTTGCTAAAATCAAAGACGGAAATACAGCAGTGATTATGTCCGAGGATGCCCGTTATTACCTTGAGGAAAATGCCCGTATTTTTCCCTTTGAACTGCGTTTTTGGGACAACAGAACCTTTATTTACAGAAATTATAGCGAAAATACTGAAATCCAAACAGGCGCAGAACTGCTCTCGATCAATGGGATCAAAGCCGAAATTATTTTACAAAAATTATTGGAAAGAGAATCGACAGACGGCAATGTTCGAACGGCTAAAAACTGGCGTTTGGAGCAAAATGGCTATACTTTAGACCTTTTTACGCTGTATGGTGAAAAGCGAGAATTTGAAATTGAATATGTGCCGCATGACGTTTTGGAAGTCCGAAAAACGACCGTTCGAGCTATTTCCTATCGCTTGAAAGCCTCAAAACAGCAAGAAAACACCGAATTGGTCGATCCTGAAAACCCTTTTCGTTTGAATTTCATGGACAATGACAGTTTGGCAGTTATGACCATCAATGTTTTTGGTGATTTTTTGGATACCAAAACCAAATATTTGAAATTCGTAGAAGAAAGTTTTGCCACGCTAAAAAAGAAAAAAACAAGCCGTTTGGTTTTGGATTTGCGAGATAATAGTGGCGGAATCAGTTCCTACGCCGCTTTTTTGTATTCTTTTCTCAATGACAAAGATTTCCGCTATTACGAAAAACAAATTATTCGCCAAAAGAAGTTTTTTTTCGAAGAAAACACCGATTTTGAAGGTTTGACTCGTGAAATTGGGCGTTTGAAAAAAGAAGAACAACCCGATGGAAAATGGCGGGTTTCGGTTGATGGTTTGGACTATGTGCAACAGCCGAGTCGGAATTTTTATACAGGAAAACTGACCGTTTTGGTCAATGGAGGCACTTTTGGGGCGGCAAGCGAACTGGCGGCACTCATCAAAGCCACACAACGAGGCATTTTGATAGGCGAAGAAACGGGCAATGTCCAGAACCGAAGCACGACCTCGACCTTTGTGCCGTATTTGATCTTGCCCAATACCCAAGTAATGGTTTCTATTCCCTTGATAGTCAATATATTAGCTGTTCCACCCGCCCAACCTGAAGGCACAGGACTCATGCCCCATCATGTTCTCAAACCCAAAAGTGAAGACCTTTCAAAAGATAAAGATGTGGTTTTGGAATATGCCCTGAAGATTGCGAGGGAGTAGTTTTTTCGACATTTTCCTGATAATGTACACCTTTTTTGGGATAATTTTGTCAATAAAAACGTTCGTTCTTTGCTACTGCACAAAGAAAAAAGTAATTTTATGCCTTCGTACCAATCTGCACGATAGCGGTCAGGCTGTGACGACCCAGCAACAACTTAACAAAATGACAACAGACAGAAAAATAATTTTATACATCGCAACAAGTTTAGACGGTTACAGTGTTAAATCAAATGATGACCTAAGAGTATGTTTAGAAAATCGGCACTCTTTTCTTGCGATTTTTTAAAAATGGGTCTTGCTTCGTAATTTTGTATAAAGTAGCCTTTTTTAAGTCCAATTTTGGCGTATTTATTCGTCCCATGCCACAAAAATAAAAATAAACCTACCTATTTATACAGGATTACTTATTCCCTCAAACCGCAAAAAAAAAAAAAAA
>JAAFHK010000238.1:0-2603 GCA_013297565.1 Cytophagales bacterium | reverse complement strand
CTGAATTTTCAGAATTACGGATTTTCAAGATGAAAATAAAAAATCTTGTCAAGCCTACTAATCTTGTTAATCCTGCTTCAGAAATCTAATTTTTTCATAACTTGTGAAACGAATAACAATCGAAAAAACTATGGAGTATTTAGCCCTTGTTTTTTCTCAAACACCTGAAAATCAAGTCGATAATTTACGAAAGGCTTTGTTAGCTTTGTGTGTGGATCGGAACTTCGAGATCACTTGGCAGACAGCTTGGGCGTATGATTTTGAGGAAATAGTTTGCAGATTAGTTTTTCTCTCAAAGCCGAAAAGCCCAACCTTGAGGAGCTCGATACCCTCACTTTGTGGAAAAAAGCTAAAGGAAATGCCCAAAATCAAGAAATAAATGAATTAATAGAAAAATTGGCACAAGAAGCCACCGCACCCTATTATTTGTACGTCAGCCCGATCAACGAATTAAGCGAAACGATCAAAACCTTGCATTTTTATTGGAAGGGAAACTTATTAAATGCAGAGGAAAAATCAAAAATCCCGACATGAAATTTCATTTTTACTTTTTTGATAAATGGTTTTACGGACTTTTAGGCATCTCTTTGTTTGCCTTAGCGTATGTATGTTATTGGTATTTTAAAACTATTTTTTACTCTTAAACCTATGAAAAACCGCAATTTTGCCACCACAAGGACACAAGAAACACAAGCAAACAGCCAAATTCTGTAAATTTTGATTCAGAAATCGTATATTTGTAAAAAAACGGAAATGAATATGGAAAACAAAAAGCCTATCAAACTCAAATCGGACATAGAGGACGTACTCGATGCCTTTAGTCTTCAGCGCAATGTAGGTTGTGCCTGGCTTGACGAATGGCTTAATTATGAAACCGAATTGGATACCTATTATCATCATTTATTGGAAAGCAAACGCCAATTATTGCTTAGCGAAGGCGATTTTTGGAATGAGGAAGAATTGAAAATGCACTTTCTGGCTTTTCTGTTCCAAATAGCCGATCTGAACGAAAAAGACAAATTCAAATTGTTTTATGAACGTCCGCTTTCGGCTGTGATTGGCAAGTACGAGTTAAGCGTAGTCTGTGATGCGATGGTAGCTACGCCCAAAGGTATTGGGAAACCAAAAAATCCTTATTTTTTCTTGCAAGAGTTCAAAAAACAGAAAAATGCCCCCGATGCTGAAGGACAAATGTTGATGGCAATGCTCTTGGCACAACACGAAAACCAAAATAATAAAGTGGTTTATGGCTGTTGGATTCAAGGCAGATATTGGATTTTTACGACTTTGCACGAAAAAAATTACTGCGTAAGCCGTTCATTCGATTCCTCGAAAAAAGAGGATTTGTACCAAATTATTTATGCTTTGAAACATCTTAAAATCTTGATTTTGAAGCAAATAGAAAAAAAGTAACGAAACCTTAACAATATGCTTGAAAATCAGACACTTACCAAATCTACTACTTCGTTCAAAAATAAAAATTTGAATGAAAAAGCACCCAAACCAAAGATTGCTAAATATATTTGGGGATTTATTCTCTTGCTATTTTTAGTCGGTTTAGGGATTTTTGCTTTGTTACCTCAACAAAATGATGAGCAATATTTGAAATATTTGATTGATAAATTGACCAATCAGGGTAGTCTTCCTGCGGGTGAAATGAAAGATTATTGTCATCTGAATTATGTCTTAAATCAAAAAATGACTCTTGAATGTGCCTGCCTATTGGATCAAATTAATTGGGATAATCCACCCTTGCCCGAAGAATTACCAAAAGAATGGGAAGAAATAGGTACAGGATCGCCAACAGGAAGACTTTTTAAACATAAAATTTATGGTTTCGAAATTCGGTTTGACTATGGAAATCCGAACTTAAATCCCAAAGCAGATGGTTATCATGACCATTGGCACAGAGAAAATCCTTTGGCTACGAACCAAAATGACAGATATTTGACCAAAAATTGCCAAGTGGTACGCAAAGGACATACCCAATCACATATTCCATTACGAAAAAAACGAAACTTATGACCGATCCAATCCTTTCAATATTTTACGAAAATGATTTTCACGATTTGCCTTTGCTAAGTTTGGCATTTCGGTTCGAGGAACGAAAATGTGTGCTTACCATGCTCGAAAACAAAGCAGACACAGACGAAATGTTGCCGCTTGTGCTTGAGTTCGAGGGCGTTTATCGTTTCACGTCCGAGTACCCTACCGAATTGATTTTTGCCCCTTGTGGCTGTGATCGGGCTACTTGCCAAAAAATAGATGAAACCCATTATCAGGTCGATTTTCTGTTCGAATTAGCCAACAATCAATTAGTTTGGAAAGTGAGTGTAGGGTTCGAAAACCTAATAGTACAGCATTTGGAAGAAATTAGGGTAATTTCTGAAAAAGAAATATAGCCAATTTCCGAAAAAGCCTCACGATTACACTAATCATAAAAATCATAAACAAAAAAACTATATCCCTTATGAAAACCCTAATTTTCCTTATTTTCAAGTCTAATCTTGCGAATCCTCTAATCCTGTTAATTCTGGTTCAGACAGCCGCCCAAGCCCAAAACCTCAAATGATTTGACTGAAAAAAGGATTCGATTTTCCTCT
>JAAFHK010000234.1 GCA_013297565.1 Cytophagales bacterium | reverse complement strand
AAATAGGCAAAGTGATGAAAATTTTATTTAACTTATTCATTTTCAATCTGTTATTTTTTTTCTCCCAAATGCTTTTTGCCCAAACCAAAGGCAAAATGAGCGCCGAAGAACTCGACAATTTTTTGCAAAGTATTTTTTCCGTCCAAGACGAAGATATTCATTATGCCGATCTTTACGAATCTTTTTATACTCAATCAAATGTGGTTCTGTAGGGCGAACATTCTTGTTCGCCACAAAAACGAACAAGAACTTCGTTTTACGACACAAACCAATTTAGTTTCAGTATACCAACTTTATACCAACCCGATTGACCTGAACCGCGCCCAGCCTGAATACCTAAAAGCGCTTTATTTGCTTTCAGATCAGCAAATTCAAAGTTTTTAAAATCATCAAGATTGCTTGTCAATAAATCCGTTAGTAATTCCTGATAGTCCGCAAAAGCGGCTTGAGCAAACAAACCAATAATGGCTTCAATGTTTTGCGTAGGATTTTCATCGACCAAGACAATTACCCGCACTTTTTGTGAATGTAAGGGCAGATACGCAAACAGAAGGCTAATCGTTCCGTTTTTTACTACAATCTGAAATTCGTAGGCTTGCATAAGCATTTTATTTTTTCCTAAAATTACGATTTTTCAAGGGTCTTTTTTTGTTTAAAAGTGGTTTTCGCCCTTCCGGTTTGAGCAAAATGAAATGACCTCAAAGTATAAAAGGCTGTATTTTTCCGCTTCGATAGCTTTTTTCCAATGCTAATTTAGCGTTTTCGCCTAATTTTGGTGTATTTGGCAGTCCCATGACACAGAAATAAAGGAAAGAAATATTCTCTACCAAGATTTCATGCTTAATAGACATAGACTTAGGAACAACCTTTTTTAGTTTTATTTTCAAGCTCTGTTTAAATATTTAATCCAAAACTACTTTTTGGGTTTCTAAAGTCCTGTTTTCGTCAAAATCGAGCATGGCGTTAATGAGCATAATTTTTGAAAATTTTTTAAGATCATGTAATGTTATTGTTTGGGCAAAAATGCGCTTTTCAGCCAGCAGTTTTGCCCTTTTTGTTCCTGCCAAAAGTGGTTTTTCGGGAGTAATCCATGCCAATCCGTCCCAAAATAGAAGATTGGCATAAGAAGCGTCCGTAATTTTTCCGTTTTGTATCATGATTATATCCTCTTGTGCGGGATTTGCCAAGTTTTTTTTCAAATTATCGAGTGCGATTCGGTCGAGATATTTGTAAGAATAATCTAAATCATTTGCCTCCACACAATACAAGCGTTCGATCTGTTTGGGTGTATAGGGTTCGATAATAATGTCTTTTATTTTTGTGTCAAAAACCAATTTACATTTGTACGTTCCCTGTCGGTAAGCAGGCGCTATACAAATAAAATTGCCCAAATCGATGTCCCGATTCCCCCCAAATAAATCTTTGCGACTTCGATTAAAGCGCTCATTATGATAATCGAGATTTTGCAAAATGCCATCTCGAACGCAGATAGTTTCAAACAATAGCGACATAATCCATGTTTTACGAAAATGAATTTGATTGCCAATATAACAAAAATTACCATTTTTTGGCATAAAAAATGAAAATACAAATAATACAACATCAATCCTTCGTGGAACGTTATTTAAGGTAGAACCAAAATTGTTACGAAAATTATGAAACGATTATTTTCTTCATTTTCTTTAGTTTTTCTTGCGCTTGTTTTGATGAACGCCACGCTGCGCGATGGCGGCTACAAAGTAGGCGACACAGCCCAAGATTTTAGCCTCAAAAACATCGATGGTAAAATGCTTTCTTTGGCAAATATGCCCGATGCAAAAGGTTTTGTCGTGATTTTCACTTGTAACCATTGCCCTTATGCCAAAATGTACGAGGATCGGATTATTGAAACTCATCAAAAATTTGCGGCTAAAGGCTATCCTGTCATAGCGATCAATCCAAACGATCCTAAAAAACAAGCCGAAGATTCGTTCGAAAATATGCAAAAAAGGGCAAAAGAAAAAAATTATCCTTTTCCTTACCTTTTTGACCAAACTCAAGAAACGGCTCGGATTTATGGAGCTACGAAAACTCCGCACGTTTTTGTTTTGACAAAAGTAGGTAAAGACTTGAAAGTGAGTTACATAGGTACGCTTGATGACAATGCCCAAGATGCCACCGCTGTAAAGAAAAAGTATTTGGAAGAAGCCATTAATGCTTTGATTTCGGATAGAAAGCCCGATCCAAACACAACTAAAGCCGTAGGTTGTACCATCAAATGGAAAGACGCTTAAAAAGCAAACAAAAAAGGCTCAAAATTTCGTATTTTGAGCCTTTTTTGTTTATTTCATGCTTGTATGATTGGCAATGCTACTGATCCGTATCGGTTTCCCCAAAACACAAACATCTGTTTTTTGATCAGGCATTTCGGTATAAACTAACTGAAAAGCGGCATTTTCTTGAATTTCGCTGTAAAAATCGCTAATATTTAGCGGACTAAGGCGTTCGCCTTCTTCGGTAATAATCACAAATTGTTTCCCACAACCCTCATTTTGACTCACGACTCGCAGTTTCCCTATGGTAATCACTACGTTGTGATTGTCTGGACTATTGCTCTGTTGGCAAGCCCAAATGCTAAACGTAAGCAAAAGTATCAAAAGAAAAGGTTTCATAGGAATGGCATTTTTAGGATTTACTTACATGACTCGTTCTTGAGTAAGAAGGTTGCAGTGTTGGGGAAAAAATTATACTTCTTTAACGGAAGTTTTTACTGAATTTATATACTCAAAATGCAGTTTTTTCAACAAAACTTTCCCTGTAAGGATACTTTTAGAAATGTTTTGGCTATTTTCTTTCTCAAAAAGCAATTTGCCAAATTTTTATTAATTTTGAAAAAGCATAACTTTGCAACGCTAAAAGCCTTTGATCACGTCTTGAAATGTAAAAATTTGAGCATTATGAAACATATTTATTCTCTTTTTAATTTCCTGTTTTTTGCCTTTTTGAGTTTTTTGCCCTTCCAAACCGCTTTTGCTCACGAAGGAAATCCACAAAACGGTTTTTATTTCACCCAAAACAAAGGGCAATGGGACAAAACGGTGCATTTTAGGGCTGATATTCCAGACGGTTTTTTGTTTTTGGAAAAAAACAGCCTTCATTACGCATTTTATGATGGCTTGGCTTTGCGAAAACGCCACGCCAATCCGCAAAGTACTGACTCTCAAGCGGCTCGAAGCGAAGAAAGCCTCAAGGCACACGGAATCAAAGTGCGTTTCGTAGGAGCAAATGAAAATCCTACTTTCAGAAGCCAAAAACCACAAATTTTTAGAAAAAATTACTTTGTAGGCAATGATCCTATGCGCTGGGGCGCTGATGCGGAAGGTTTTGGAGAAGTGCGTTATGAAAACTTGTACGAAAATATCGATTTACAGTTTTATACAGACCAAACAGCCTTAAAATACGATTTTATTGTTCGCACAAAAGCAAATCCTGCCCAAATTCGCCTCAATTACGAAGGAGTAAAAGCTATTCGTTTGGAAAATGGAAATTTGCTAATCCAAACTTCAGTAAATCAATTTTTGGAAAAAAAGCCTTTTTCTTACCAAATGATTGAAGGAAAAAAAGTGGGGGTCGAAACCCAATTTGTGCTGGAAAATGGCGTTTTGTCGTTCGTTTTTCCAAAAGGCTACGATTCAAATTATGAACTGGTGATTGATCCTGAACTTGTTTTTGCTACTTTTTCGGGTTCGAGAGTGGATAATTGGGGCAATACGGCTACGCATGACGAAAATGGGAATTTGATAGCGGCAGGAACGGTATTTGGCGTAAATTTTCCAACTACGCTTGGCGCTTTTGATGTAACTTTTAACGGAGTGGTCGATATTGCCATTGTCAAATTTAATTCGGCGGGAAACCGAGCCTTGTATATTACGTATTTGGGCGGAAATTCGGCTGAAGTGCCGCATAGTATCGTGGTCAATAAGGCGAAACAATTAGTGGTTTTAGGAACGACCAGTTCGCGTGACTATCCTGTGAGTTTTAATGCCTTCGACCGAAGTTTTAATGGCGGAAGCGTCCCAACCCTGAATAATATTATTGGTGACAATCCTTATTCGGGCGGAAGTGATCTTATTGTCAGTATTTTGGCAGAAAATGGCAATAGCGTAACAGGTTCGAGCTATTTGGGCGGTTCGGCAAATGACGGACTGAACCATAACGTACTTGTTTCGAATTACGGTGATCAGTTTCGAGGGGACGTTTTTACGGACGATGATAATAATATTTACATTGCTTCCATGACGCTTTCTACAGATTTTCCAGTAACAACCAATGCCATGACACCGCTTTATCGGGGCAACGGAGATGCCGTTGTGGTCAAAATGAATCCTACGGCAAGCGGAATTTTGTACAGTACCTTTTGGGGCGGCGGCGGCGCAGATGCGGCGTATTCGATCAAAGTGAGCAAAACAGGCGAAATAATCATAGCAGGAGGCACGCAAAGTGCTAATTTTCCGATTGTTGGTAGTGCAAACCGCAGCATTTATGGCGGAAATACGGACGGTTTTGTTTCCAAATTCAACTCAAACGGCATCATTATCGCCTCAACTTATGTAGGCACAACGGGGTATGATCAAACCTACTTTGTGGATTTGAATGCGGAAGGCGAGATTTATGTTTATGGAAATACCGCAGGGAATTATCCAATTATTGGGGCAAATCTGTACAGCAACAGCAATAGTGGGCAGTTTATTCACAAATTTGACAAAAATCTTTCAGCAACAATTTTTTCAACACGGATCGGATCGGGGCGTGGCACGCCAGACATTGCTCCTACGGCTTTTTTGGTGAGTGATTGCGGACATATTTATATAGCAGGTTGGGGTGGCTTGGTCAATAATATTGCTGGTTATCGAGGAGGCAGTTTTACTACAGGAATGCCTGTAACGACCGATGCCTTCAAACGTGCGACAGACGGAAGTGATTTTTACTTGGCAATTTTGGATAAAAATGCCCAAAAATTGCTATACGGAACATTTTTTGGAGGAAATACGCCAAATGATGCCTCTGCTACAGGCGATGCCGACCACGTAGATGGTGGCACAAGCCGTTTTGACAAGCGCGGGCAGATTTATCATTCGGTTTGTGCCTGCCGAAATGGTGGTTTCCCTACCACCGCAGGTGCTTTTTCGACTACCAATAATGCCACAGGAGGCTGTAACAATGCCGCTTTCAAATTCGAGCTCCAAACGCTTGCCGCCGCTTTTGTGCCTTTGAACGAAAGAAATGAAATCACCCGCAAAGGTTGCGCCCCTTTAAAACTCAAATTTGATAACAGAAGCCGAAACGGTGTGGTCTATGAATGGGATTTTGGAAATTTTGGAAAAAGCGGACAAAATACGAACATAGAAATTACTTTTGTAAAAACAGGCAAATACCCTGTTCGTTTGCGTGCCGAAAATGAAATTACTTGTTTGCCTCCTGCTTTTGCTTATGATACGATTGAGGTGATTGGCGGCGAATTTACCGCAAAAGGCGATACAACGCTGTGCTATGGCGCACAAACCCAACTAAGCGTAACAGGAACAGTATCAGGCACTTATCTATGGACTCCTGCCGCAGGTTTGAACAACCCGAATAGCCAAAACCCAATTGCCAAACCTGAAAAAACGACCACTTATCAAGTCAGAATTTTGACCAGAGATGCCTGCACTTATAACCGAAACGTAACTGTCAATGTGCGTGAAAAATTGGAGGCTCGTTTTGATGTCAAATACGAATTGCTTTGCGAACCCTATCCGCTTGTGCGAATTACGAATTTGAGTTCGACAGCCGATTCCTATCAATGGGATTTGGGTAATGGACAAACTTTCACAGGACGAAATCC
This sequence comes from Cytophagales bacterium, assembly GCA_013297565.1. GTDB lineage: Bacteria > Bacteroidota > Bacteroidia > Cytophagales > Thermoflexibacteraceae > JAAFHK01. Next base: position 787 of record JAAFHK010000234.1, on the reverse strand, counting down.
ACCGCCTTTCAAATACGAAGCCGAAGGAAATTATACGATCAAATTGCGCTTGGCACAGCAAAATTGTCCTGCCCAAAAAGATACCGTAGTCAGTATTCTGCGTAATGATTATTTGGCTTTTTACAAAAATATTCGCCTCTCGAATCCGCAAATTATTTGCCTCAAGGATAGCGTCCAGCTTCGAGCCGAAGGAGGCGTTCGGTATGTCTGGTCGCCAAGCGCAGGTTTAAGCAACCCTAATATTGCCAACCCAAAGGCGAGTCCCGCCCAAACGACCCTTTACAAAGTAACTATTTTCAACGAACGAGGTTGCGGAATTGATACTACCATTCGAGTCGAGATCAAAGGCAAGGTAATTGCTGATTTTGAGGCACTTACTTCGGCAGAATGTGGGAAAAAAGCCACTTTGAAACTTACCAATAAAACCCAAGAAGCAACAACGGTTGTTTGGAAAATGGGAAATGGGACGGTGTTGAGTACCATGCCGAGCAATTTTACTTATGACCAGTCGGGAACTTATGATATTACTTTGGAAGCTACTAACGGCATTTGTTCGGACAAAAAAACGGTAAAAGTAGTGATCGATAATATCATTCCGCCAAACGTTATCACACCAAACGGAGATGGGAAAAATGATACTTTTGCCGTTGGCAATGCCAGTTCGGGTTGGAAAATCCAAATATCTGACCGTTGGGGAAAGGTAGTTTTTCAATCCGACAATTACAAAAACGATTGGGGTGGTGAGGCAAGCAATACGACCTATTTTTATACCCTTACCTCACCTGAA
>JAAFHK010000231.1 GCA_013297565.1 Cytophagales bacterium | reverse complement strand
CTCTATTTTGCTCCTTTTCGATTTCATCGGGCGAACCCAATATTTTTTTGACTTCGGCTTCAGTCATATCCAAGCGAATCTCGCCCAAACTTTCGCCCAATTTCCACTCGTAATGTTTCATGATTGGTTTAAAATAAAAAAACTTTATCAAAACAAAAAGCTTCGACAAAGCTATAAAAAAATTTTATCAGGATTTCAAAATAAAAGGCAAAAAGAAGTAAAATTTTGATTTTCGATGTCCAAAGACAAGGGCTTTTTTGTGGCTTGTATTTAACCAAGATTCTTTCCCTTATTCGCGTAATTTTATTGTATTTTTCATATATTTTAACTTTTTATCACCTAAATTATTGTTTTATAAAAAACAATTCTTAATTTTGTGCCATTCTTTTAAATTTTTTATTAACCATTAATTTTTTTACATTTATGAAGTATTTTAATAGTGTTTCTACACACACACACACTTTAGATCGGTTCTTAAACTTATGCTAACGGGATTTGTAGTGGCTTTGTTGGGTTGCCAGCCCGAAAATCTCAATCCTCAAGAAATTGCTCCTCAAAAAGCGGACGGAGCAAGAAAGGAGCTCAAAACCGAAGGTGTAAAATTCAATGGGGAGTATTTGGAATTTGCACACCCAAGTATTTTTGAAAAAACTTTGGAAATTTTAGGCAAAAGTTCGCCCGAAGTCCAAAAAGAATGGGAAATACAGTTTGCAGGTTTTGTATCCCTTCGCAATGTCTATGATCAAGCTATTTTGGCTAATCAATCCCATTTCAAACAAATCAATGAGGAAGTCAAAAGCAAGAAAATTGACAAAAACGACCTCAAAAAACTCCTCAAACACAGTGATTTTGTCAATAAAAATGCTCGTGCTTTGCTACTGTCCGAAGAAGAAAATAATTTTATCCTTCGCCCCAATTTACACGATATGCGTGCTTTTGCGGTCATTAATGCTGATGGCATTGTAAAAGTAGGAAACTACCTATTCCAATACACCAAAGAGCATTTCAAAATCATGCCTGCCTCCAAAAAAGACAAATTGAATCAGTTCAAACAAAGTCTAAAAGACGATTCTGCGAATGAGATTGTCGTAAAGCCTGTTAGAAAAGAGTACGGTAATAAAGGCGGACGTGCAGAAGCCTATAATTCTTCTCAAGGAGGAAATAGCCCTTGGATTAACACAGCTCCACTTGGATTTGGAAACTTTTACACAGATCATTACCGTAGAGTGAGTGGAGGAGTAAATATCACTACCAATATTCAACCCATTTACGAAAATACCAATTCGGGCGGGGGACCCGAAACACCTATCGGAACTCCACCTGTGATCATAGGGTATCGTTATGATCAGTATTATAATACATCAGTTGCTTCAGATGCCAAAACAGAGTATTGGGGTTGGGGTGTGAATTATCATACCTCTTATTACAGCGAAGCTAATCCTTATTTAGTGATAGATGCCACTAATTCACAACCTATTGGTAATATTTACTACCAATCATTCAACGCTTATTCTCTCTCATATAGTTGGCAAAGTACGACTGTTAATACTCTTTATAATATTACAGGTAATGTTGGGCTAAGAGGTGGAGATGCGACTGGACAAATAGTTGCATTAATTTATTAAATAATTTAGTATGCTATTCTATTTGTAGAGTAGCATACTCTATCTTTATACTATTATGAAAAATCTTTTTATTTTATTATTTTTTCTTGCTACTTATCCGACTCTTGCCCAAAATCTTGACAGCACTCGTTTATTCGTTCCTAAGCATACCTTTCATGGAGAAATAGGAGGAAATAATGCTTTTTTTGCCTCCATTCACTATAACCGAATTATTCGCCAATATTCTCAAAATCAGTATTTAGGTTACGGCGTAGGAGTTTTGTGGATGCCTTATTTTGAGGCTTTATTTGTTACAGATTTTAGAGGAAATGGCTCGCCAATCCGCTTTTTTGACGGCTTAGATTGGAAACGTTATAATTTTACTTTTTCGCCTTATATTTTTTATATGCGAAGAATCAAACAATCACGCAGTTTTTTAGAATTTTCAGCGGGTTATGTTTTTAAGTATTACTATGGAAGATATTTTGAAAGCATTACAGGTACGCAGGTTACTTATAACATTGCTCATTATCTTCGAACGGTTGATCATAATCTTTTCGTAGGAGTAGGGATTCGCCGCCAGACGAAAAAAGGCTTGTTTTTTAGATGCTACCTATTGAATTATTATGAATTGTACTATAAAAGGCTTGAAACACTAACGAAGTGGGGTGGTACGCTATCATCACCTAATAATCCTAAACAGGCTGTTAGATTAGGTTTGGGCATTGGCATTGGCAAAAGTTTTGGGAACTAATCATTTTATTTTCCCTCATACACTTCTTTGTATAACTCAATCGTTTTTTTCCAATCGTGCCGCTGCGAAGCCCATTTTTGGGCTTCTTCGGCACAGTTTTTCCGCAAATCTGCCTCTTGGATATATTTCACGACTGCATTGCTTATTTCTGTAGCACTAAAAGGTTTGATCAGCAGACCTCGTTTTTCGTCCGCAATCTGTTCGGGCGTTCCTCCCGTATTTGTCCCAATCACAGGCACTTTCATAAGCATGGCTTCCAAAAGCGAAAGCGAATACATTTCGTTATAGGAAGCCAATACAAAAATGTCCATACTTCCCAAATACGAAATATAATCCTTTTGAAAACCCATTCGGACTATGTTTTGCTCTATTTTTTGAGAACTAATGAGTTTGGTGATGTGATTTTCGGCAACTATCGACTCTTCGGTATAAATGGTTTCGCCGCCTTGACTTTTTTCGATGGTCGGCTCGCCAATCAACCAATAAACCACTTTTTCCCGCAAATCTTTTGGTAAAAGCAAGTACGAATCGACAAATTCTCGAACGCCTTTTTGCTTATCTATTCGGCACAGCATTCCGACCACTATTTTTCCTTCGCTTTGATGCAATTCCCTGATTTCTTGGCGTTTTTCAGCATTTATTTCGTAATTATCCAAATGCCTGCCATAAGGAATGAGTCTAATTTTGTTTCTTGCCAAAGGAAGATTTTTGGCGATGGCTTGGTTGGTGAGTTCGGAAGTCGAAATAAAAGTATCTACCGTTCCATAAACCAAATAATGGGGAGGAGTTTTTTTCTTGTGGGCAACAAGCATATAAACGCTGTGAATATGTCGGGTTTTGCCAAAAAGGGTAGCCAGAGATGCCGCCCAAACATCAAGGCGATTGTGGGAATGAATAAGGCTAATTTGCTCAATATCAAGAACTTGGCGTATTTTTTGAATGTTTTGGAAATGGATTTTTCGGGAAGGTTCGCCGTAGATGAGTTCCGCCCCCGAATCCCGAAGTTCTGCATGAATCCGACTTTCAGCAATGATCATCACCCAAACTTTCCAACCTTGCGCTATTTGTTCGCGAACCAAGGAGCAAACGTATAATTCCAACCCACCAAGCGCTTCGGAAAGCAAGAGATGCAAAACCTTCATAATTTTGGTAAGTATTATTTTTAGGCTTTGTGTTCGCTAACTTCTTTTTTAGGAAAAAGCAAGGAAGCGGCAATACTAATGCCCAAGATGCTCAAAATAATGATTAAGGAATAATAGTTTTCGAAACCATGTGCCTTAAGCCAATCGTGAAGAAGCATTTTTGAGCCAATAAAAGTCAAGAGCAAAGCCAAACCTACTTTGAGATAATGAAAGACATGAAGCACATTTGCCAGAAAGAAAAACATAGAACGCAAGCCCAAAATAGCAAAAATATTGGAAAAAAATACAATATAGGGGTCGCGCGTTACCGCAAAAACAGCAGGAACAGAATCTACCGCAAAAACAAGATCAGTAAATTCGATAATGACCAAAACCAAAAATAGAGGAGTGATATAAAGTTTGTTTTCGTAGCGAACGAAAAAATTTTGACCAATGAAGCGTGGAAAAACAGGAAAGTGTTTGGAAGCAAACCGAACTACAGGGTGCTTGTCAGGGTTAATTTTTTCGTCTTCGTCATTTCGCCCCAGAAACATCTTGACCCCTGTATAAATCAAAAATACACCAAAAATGTACAAAATCCAATGAAATTCTTGAATCAAAGCCGATCCTACGAAAATAAATATGAAGCGCATGATGATAGCGCCCATGATGCCCCAAAACAAAACCTTTTTATAAAATCTTTCCGAAACCTGAAAAGAGGTAAAAATCAGAATAATCACAAAAATATTGTCTGCCGATAACGAATATTCCAACAAATAGCCTGTAATATATTCCAAAGCAATGTGTTCACGATAAAACTCTACATTTTCTTCGTAATCTGTGGCACTTGGCAGTTTGATGTCAGGGGCATACTTTTCTACGATCGCTTGTAGTTCGGTCATGCTGTCGATGCCATGTACTTTTTCGCCGTAATCTTCCAAAAAACCATAAAAAGACAAGGAAAGCAGTACCCAAACTCCACTCCAAATAGCCGCTTCTTTGAAAGATACCTTGTGGCTATCTTTCGAAAAAACGCCTAAGTCCAGTAGAAGGATACCTACAATAGTGGCAGTAAAAATTGTAAAAAACAGGATTTCGCTATTCATCTTCGGTTGCTTTTCAGCTTTAAATTAAGTAAGTTTTATTATTTTGTTTTAACAAGTTTTGTACCATAAAGGAAACGCTATAAAAAACAAATAAGTTTATAATAATTGTTTAATAATATTTTCGACCGTAAAACCTTCTGCTTCTGCCTTGAAGTTGCGGACGATCCGATGACGTAAAACAGGAATAGCAATCGCCCTAACATCCTCAATATCAGGCGAATACTTACCGTTAATTAAAGCATTACATTTTGCGCCCAAAACCAGATACTGCGATGCCCTCGGTCCTGCTCCCCATTCCAAATATTGTTTGCTCAAGTCAGGAGCTAATTCGCTACTTGGGCGGGTTTTATGAGCCAATTTTACTGCATATTCTACCACATTATCGGCAATAGGCACTCGTCTTACCAAATGCTGAAAATAAGTAATTTCGGCACTATGCAAAATTGTACTAAGTTGCGGTTTGGTATCAGAAGTGGTGTTTTTTACTATATCGACTTCGGCTTTGTAGGAAGGATAATCAAGCCAAATATTGAGCATAAAACGGTCTAATTGGGCTTCAGGAAGCGGATAAGTCCCTTCTTGCTCTATCGGATTTTGCGTTGCTAATACAAAAAACGGACGTGGTAAAGGATAATGTTGCCCGCCAATCGTTACAGCATATTCCTGCATGGCTTCCAAAAGGGCGGCTTGTGTTTTTGGGGGTGTTCGGTTGATTTCGTCTGCCAAAATAATATTGGCAAATATAGCTCCCTTGACAAATTTCAAATTGCGGTCTTTGTCCATCGTTTCAGAACCCAAAATATCAGAGGGCATGAGGTCAGGAGTGAATTGGATTCGGTTAAAACTCAAATCCAAAACCTTTGAAACAGTCTGAATAAGCAAGGTTTTTGCCAAGCCAGGTACGCCAACCAAGAGGCAATGTGCTTCGCAAAAAATAGCCGTTAGCACCAAACGTACTACGTCTTCTTGCCCTACAATGACTTTTCCAATTTCTTTATTCAGCGTTTTATAAGCCTCGTGCAGTGCATTTGCCGCCTCTACATCAGTTTTGAATGTTGTCATTTCTTGTTTTTTACAAAAAAATTAATTAAAAAACGTATTGCTCCACAAAAGTAACAAGACTATTAGATTTTTAAAAGATTTATATAGGTTTTTATTTTTAGGGCTTAAAAAAACAAACCTCACAAAATTTTAAAAATCTGTGAGGGGTTCATTGCCAAAAACCTTATTTTCTAATTCTCATAATCCTCAAAACCCTCATTGGGCGTTTTTTTGCTGAATTTCAGATGGTGAGATGTTTTTTTTTTCTGAAAATTATTATACCCCCATTCGAAAATTAGTGGAAAAACCAACAAGGTTAGGATCGTAGCACTGATCATACCGCCGATCACTACGATGGCAAGCGGTTTTTGGGTTTCCGAACCGATCCCTGTACTGATAGCCGCAGGCAAAAGTCCGATTGCCGCCATCAAAGCCGTCATGACGACCGCACGCGTCCGCGCCGCAATGCCTTCTTTCAATGCCTGTTCCATCGGCAAACCCGCTTCCAAATTTTTCTTGAAAACGGAAATCAAAATCACCCCATTTTGGATACAAACCCCAAAAAGGGCAATAAAACCGATCCCCGCCGAAATACTGAAAATAGTTCCTGTGATATGCAAAGCCAAAATACCGCCCATAATCGCAAAAGGCACGTTCATCAAAACCAAACTTGCGTCTTTCACGTTGCCAAAAGCCATAAAAAGCAGGACAAAAATAGCCACCAAACACAAAGGAACGACCTCGATCAGACGATTGACCGCCCGTACTTGGTTCTCGAACTCACCCGCCCACTCGATTCGGTAGCCTTTCGGAAGTTGCACTTGGGCATCTACTTTTTCTTGAGCTTCGGCAATCGTACTTCCCAAATCGCGCTCGCGGATCGAAAACTTGATCGCAATATAACGGGTGTTATAATCCCTATAAATAAACGCCCCGCCCGTATTTTTGCGGATTTCGGCAATTTCTTTCAAGGGAATTTTATTGCCTTTAATGCTCGGCACTTTGAGGTTTTCGATAGCATCTTCGGTTTTTCGGAAATCTTCCTGATACCGCAAACGCACATCAAATTTCTTTTCTTCCTCATAAAAAAGCGTGGCAGTTTTTCCCCCAATTGCCATTTCAATCACCGT
>JAAFHK010000232.1 GCA_013297565.1 Cytophagales bacterium | reverse complement strand
CGCCATAGAGGAAGACTGGAGTTACAGGGGATTCGGTATTACCAATATTAAAGCCATTTTCTCTCAAACCTGCCTGCAAAGCATACACGATTTCCCAGAGGCGATCTTTGTGTTGAGGCTCATTTCGGAGCATCTGCAAGCGCTTCATGTTCCCAATCGTAAGTGGCATGGGCAGAGTTTTGGCAAAAATTTGAGAACGAGTATTATAACGCAAATATTGGATTACGGCTTCTTTGCTCGAAACGAATGCTCCTATGCTTGCCATGGATTTGGCAAAAGTCGAAAAATAAATATCAACTTCGTCCTGTACGCCCAAATGCTCTGCCGTTCCGATTCCTTTTTTGCCCATAGTCCCAAAACCGTGCGCATCATCGACCAATAAACGAAAATCGTATTTTTTCTTTAAAGCGACTATCTGGTCAAGTTTGCCAATGTCGCCCAACATTCCAAACACACCTTCAGTAATGAGCAGGATTCCTCCGCCTGTTTCGTTGGCAAGTTTGGTAGCACGCTGGAGTTGTTTTTCACAACTTGCCATGTCATTGTGCGGAAATACAAATCGTTTGCCCAAATGCAAGCGCAAACCATCTATGATACAAGCATGACATTCGGCATCATACACCACGACATCTTTGCGGTCAATGAGTGCATCAATGACTGACATAATTCCCTGATAACCGTAATTCAACACCATTGTATCTTCTTTACCCACAAAATCCGAGAGTTCGGTTTCGAACTGCTCCATAATGGTCGAGTTGCCTGACATCATACGCGCTCCCATCGGGTAGGCTAAACCGTACTGTGCTGAAGCTTCGGCATCTACCTTGCGTATTTCAGGGTGATTGGCAAGTCCCAAGTAATTGTTCAAACTCCAAGTCAAAACCTCTTTGCCTCTAAATTTCATGCGTGGTTTTATTTCGCCTTCCAATTTTGGAAAAGCAAAATACCCATGAGCCACTGGGGCGTGTTGTCCAAGAGGTCCTTTATTTTGTAATAGTTTTTCGAATAAATCCACTTTGCTACGTAATTAATTGCGTTGAATTGCTAAAATTATCAAGGGGCTGTTGTTTTCAAAGTGCAAAGATAAAAAACAGAAATCAAAAAACCAAGTTTTAATTTTATAAAATTCTGATTTTCAGATAGTTATAAAAAAAAGCACTTTTCTATGTGCCAAAAATAAATAAAACTGCCTTATTACAAGCTAAAAACGCATTTTTTTTAAAAAAAAGTGAAAAAAGGCTTAAAAATCGGCTTTCATTCCAAAGACCAAACCATGCTGTCCTTGCCGATTGAAGGAATATTCGAAACGCCAAGCCATGTTATAGTAGGTTACTATGTCCAGCCCAAAGCCGTGTCCATTAATAAAACCGTTGGCATAAGTGTTTCCGTTGGCTTCGGCGAGGCTATTGTGAGTATAACCGCAATCGGCATAAAGTTTCAAATAAACAGCAAGCGGAACGGTACTGAACTGTTCGAGAGGAATGATTTTTTTGAAGTTGAGTACCGAATTAAACAATTCGAATTTCAGCGTATTTTTCCAAAGGGCAAAGCGTTGGGCATCTATTACATTGAGTTCGTAACCCCTGATAAAATATTCGCCATAACCAAAACCTCTCATTTCTACATAAGGTACGTTTTCAGGGAAAGACATTTGGAAGCGAAAACTACTTGAGGCATAAAAACGGGTTTTGGGAATCCGCAAGAAATGGGCATAAACGCCTTTGAGTTCAAATTTGTTTAGATTTCCAAAAATTCCCAATCCTTTTTGGCTTGCCGAAATCCGCATGAGCAAGCCCGTAAGCGGATAGCCTGCCGCATTGCGGAGGTCGCGCTCGAAAGTATATTGCAAACCAATGTATTGTAAAAGGGTCGCATAATTGCCCAAATAACTGGGGTTCAGTTCGGCTATCGAGTCGTCTATCGTGGTTCGTTGGTATTCGAGGGAAAAATGGTTTTGATTATAATAATGACTTCTTTTGCTTAGGCTAATATTGGCATTGAAACTTCGGCGGAGAGGTTGATCTTTTTTCAAAAATTCCAAACGGTTGTTTTGGGTCTTAAAAGCTACATTATTATTGTCGGAATAAGTCATTTTGACCGAAAGCCCTGTAGTTCGGTTGCGGTCGATGTAGGGAATTTTGTATTCGACCCCAAACTGTTGGGTAAAACCAAACTGAACAACAAAACGCAAATCCTCGTTGCGTCCCCTGAAGTTTTGTTGGCGGAAGCGCAGTCCGTAGTTCAAACGGCTTAAATCTCGGTTATGCTGATTCCACCATTCGTTAAAATTGCGGTCGCCCAATTCGAAAATAGGAATGGGATAAAAGTACCATTTTTCTAACACACTGATTACCAAATCGATACTATCTTTGCCGACTACGGCGGGCAGAATTTCGGAAGTTACGAACAGATCGGTATTAAAAATTTTACTATTCTCGCGGCTAAGGATTTTTTCGAGATCGGCTGTGGCTATTTTTTCACCTTTTTTGAGCCGAAGTTCCCGCAGAATCACATAATCACGCGTTTTTTTATGACATTCGAGGCGAATATTGGCTATCGTCAAACTGTCGCTTGGTGTTTCTTGCCTTTGCGGATTGCCCAGTTCCTTGTCTACTTTTTGGGCGTAGGAAAACTGAAGCCAAGAAACGAAAATTAAAAAAAGCCAATACCTCATTGTTCCTATTTTTTCTCAAAACTAAGCCAAAAAAAGCAATATACTTAGATTTGGGCAAGCCTTTTTAACAAGTTTTATCTAAATTGTCCGCAAAATTACATTATTTAACCAATAATTCGAATCAAGGATTCAAATTATTGGTTTGGCAGATCGAAAGCCTATTTATTCTATTCTTTCTAAAGCTTTAAGGCTGAAATATTGATAGCAAATAGTTTGTGGGTAGAAACCTACCAACTATTATAAAATATATCTTTTTTTATTCAATAAGCCTTTTTTAGAGGCTTGTTTTTTCTTTTTTATCATTTTTTTTCAAAAAATACATCTTTTTAAGACAAAAATTTGAAAAAAGACAAAAACATCGATTACTTTTGTGCGCTCAAATATACTTTTATCAATCCCTAAACAATCCTATGTCCATGCTTAGATTCGAAGCCCTCAAACAGGCACTCAATCGTGTTCCAGTATCTGTCGAACCACCCGCCAAAAAAGTTTCCGATTATTTTGGCATGAATGTTTTTGACAAAAAAGCCATGAAAAGCAGTTTGCCACCAAGCGTCTATAAACGCCTCATGGCAACTATCGAAAAAGGTGAAAAACTCGATGCTTCTCAAGCCGATGCCATTTCTTCGGCAATGAAAGCATGGGCTATCGAACGCAGTGCGACACACTATACGCACTGGTTTCAGCCTTTGACTGGCTCGACAGCCGAAAAACATGATGCTTTTTTTGATCTTTCTTCGGACGGAGAAGTGATCGAAAAATTCAAAGGCAGTGCTTTGGTACAACAAGAACCCGATGCGTCTTCGTTCCCAAGTGGCGGCTTGCGCAATACTTTCGAGGCAAGAGGTTATACGGCATGGGATCCCACTTCGCCTGCTTTTTTGATCGAAACAGGCTACGGCAGAACCCTTTGTATCCCTACGATCTTCGTTTCTTATACAGGCGAAGCCCTTGATCATAAAACGCCTTTACTCAAATCGGCAGACCTATTGGACAAAGCGGCTACGGCGGCTTGCCAGTTTTTTGATAAAGATGTACGAAAAGTGCATACTTCGCTGGGAATCGAACAGGAATTTTTTGTGGTCGACAAAGCCCTTTACTATGCTCGTCCCGATTTGGTTTTGAGTGGTAGAACCCTTTTTGGACACGCACCCGCCAAAGGACAACAGCTCGAAGATCATTATTTCGGTTCGATCCCAACAAGGGTACAACTTTTTATGCAAGACTTTGAAATTGAGGCACTTAAGCTCGGTATTCCTGTGCATACCCGCCACAACGAAGTTGCCCCTGGACAGTTCGAGTGCGCTCCTATTTTCGAAGAGGCAAACCTTGCCATTGATCATAATTTGCTTTTGATGGATATTATGGAAAAAGTTGCCGAAAAACACAGTTTGAAAGTGCTTTTCCACGAAAAACCATTTGCAGGAATTAATGGTAGCGGCAAACACAACAACTGGTCGATGGTTACGAACACAGGCATTAATTTGCTTGCACCAAGTAGCAAAGCCAAAGAAAACTTGCAATTTTTGGTGTTTTTTATCAATACCATGAAAGCAGTGTATGAAAATGCGGACGTTTTGCGGGCAAGCATTGCTTCGGCAGGCAACGATTTCCGTTTGGGGGCAAACGAAGCGCCGCCAGCCATTATGTCGGTGTTTGTAGGCAAACAATTAACGGACGTATTGGAAGAACTCGAACATAACGCTACAGTCAAGATCGAAAAAGGCGATAATATGTATATCAAGTTGGGAATCAATAAGATACCTGAAATTTTGATGGATAATACCGACCGAAATCGTACTTCGCCCTTTGCTTTTACGGGCAATAAATTCGAGTTTCGTGCCGTAGGTTCTTCGGCAAATAGTGCGGCGGCAATTATGGTTTTGAATACTATAGTGGCTGATCAACTTTTCAAATTCGTAAAAGACGTAGATGCTTTGGTAGAAAAAGGCGAAAAAAGAGAAGTTGCCATTGTCAATATTTTGAGAGATTATATCAAAACCTCGAAAAATATCCGTTTCGAAGGCAATGGTTACAGCCAAGAATGGGTTGATGAAGCCAAAAAACGCGGTTTATCAAACATTACGAACACGCCTGATGCCGTCAATGCCTATATTTCTGCCAAATCAAAGGCATTGTTTTCGCAACATGGCGTACTTTCGGAAATCGAACTCCACGCCCGCCACGAAATTATGCTCGAAAATTATATTCGAAAAGTCCAGATCGAATCGAGGGCTTTGGGCAATTTGGCAACCAACCAAGTAATTCCTGTGGCAATCGCCTACCAAAATACTTTGATCCAAAACGTAAAAGGTTTGAAAGACATTGGTTTGGAAAAAGAAGCAAAGGCAATGGTCGAACGGATCAAAGAATTGAGTACGTACATTGCGGGCATTACCGAAAATATAGACGCCATGCTCGAAGAGCGCAAAAAAGCCAACAAACTCGACACGCACGAACGCGCTCATGCCTATTGTCATAAAATCAAACCTTATTTCGACAAGATTCGCTACAATGTCGACAAGCTCGAAATCACTCTTCCCGATAGTATGTGGTCGATTGCCAAATACAGGGAATTGTTGTTTGTCAAATAAAAAACATAGCAATACAAAGATCAAAAAAGCACTTTCTTTTGGAAAGTGCTTTTTTTTACCAAATAAATAAAAGCAAAGTGGCATCGACCTTGATATTATTTTTGTATGTCATGAAACCTCGTAAAAAGCAATACTTTTGCATTCTACTAAGGTGAAAATCATCAATTTAAGTAGTCGTCAGTTGGTTGCTTGCTAATTAGTTAAAAAAATGATTCCAATAATCTGTTTGTTACTCAAGATTTGATCGGAAAAATGAAATGAAAATTTTAGTATTTTTTTCGTATCTTTGCGTTTTGATTTTGTCTTTAGTAAGTTTGTTTCTATCTTTCTATAAAACGATAATACTGTGAGTAAAACAGATAAATCACGTGAAATACAAAGAATTGCCTATAATTTTTTTAAATCTAAAGTAGGGCAAACGTTTTCTTTAAGCGAACTTCGTGAAATAACAGGGTGGAAAGAAGGCACTTTAAAAACGTATCCATCTAAAAAATGGCATTTATTTTTAGAAAAAAAAGGCAATTGGCAATATTTAATTACCGAAGAAATCAATAAATTTACTTTTGAAGATTTTGTTAATTTACAAAGTCAGAAAGTGTTGCCTACGCACTCGAAAGAAATAATAGGTCGAGGATTAGAAAAAGTTAGGGACTTTGAAAGTGAAAATGGATTGGAAAAATTTTATTTAGAACGCATAAAAATCAAAAATTATCATTCCTTGCAAAATATTGATATACAAGGACTTAATTCAAAAGAAGTGTATTTTTTAGGAGAAAATGGAGATGGAAAAACCTTGCTTTTAAGAGCTATTTTATTGGCTCTAAAATGGAATTTTATTGAGTTTGAAGACATGAAATTAATTTTGGATAAAAGTCTTGTTTATAATGATATTGTTCATTTTGAGGCACACAGTGATACAGGGCAAATCTTGAATAATACTAAGCCTAAAAATTATGTGAAAAATGTTTTCGCCTATGGAGTACACCGTAGTCAAAACGATTCTTTAAGATTTGAAAAATATGGTTTTCTTTCATTGTTTGATAATAACCGTATTTTGCAAAATCCGACACAATGGCTCAAAGACTTGTATTTAAGAGAAATGGAATACGAAAAAGATTCAAAATTATTTGAAAAACCAACTTTGTATCTTGAAACAATAAAAAAGATGTTTCAAGATATTTTGGAAAAGAATATTCAAATAGAAGTGAGTTCAAAAGGCGTTTTTTTTACTGAAAGAGGGACAAAAACAGATTTTGAGATACTTTCAGAAGGTTATAAAACGGTTATTATTTGGTTAATCGATCTATTATATCGTTTATCCGAAAATCAACCACACGCCATACTGAAAGACAGAGAAAAGGGTTTCACAGGCATTATTTTAGTTGATGAAATCAATCTGCACCTGCACCCGAAATGGGAATACGAATTACCCCAAAAACTGCGTACTTGGTTTCCTCGAATCCAATTTATTTTCACCACCCACAG
>JAAFHK010000230.1 GCA_013297565.1 Cytophagales bacterium | reverse complement strand
GACCTATTTTTGCCATTTTCTCGAAACCATTGACCATTTCGCCCATGACCCTGAAAGTAGTCCAAGCGTCATTACTTTTTAATTCCTGCCAATTTTTTCGTTCAAAATAGCGTTTTATGCGTTCTTTTTCCTCCGAACCCGAACGTCTTTTTTCCTCTTCAGTCATTTTTTGTCTTGTTTTGGGGTTTTAAATTTTAAAAATCTTTTGCCTTAAAAGTACGATTTTTTTGTACTTTTAAAACAAAACAAAAAAAATTTTGAGAAAAATACTCAAGAAAAAACATACATTTGCCAAAAAAAACACCTGAAAAGATGCTTATCGAACTGCATTTCTTGCCTTCTTTGGAATACATGGCTTTGCTTCTCAAACATGAAAATATTACCTTCGAAACGGCGGAAACTTTTCAAAGACAGACCTACCGAAACCGTTGCTATATCAGGGCGGCAAACCAGATCGACCGACTTAGCATACCTGTTCAGGCACAAACCAAGCACCATCGAATTACCGAAGTACAGATCGATTACAGCGAACGCTGGCATATTTCGCAGTGGCGATCCGTCTGTACTGCCTACCGAAAAGCCCCTTATTTTGAGTATTTTAGCCCTTATTTCGAACCCATTTGGTTAAGCGAAACGCCCTTGCTGTTTGATTTGAATTTGAAATTTTTGCAGACCGTTTTCAAACTTCTGGGCATTTCCAAAAACATTCATTTTACGGAAACGTTTGAAAAAACGGTTGTTAAAGACGATTACCGCAATTTTTTTGAGTGTGGGAAAAATAAAATCGTAGATCACGAATCTTATACCCAACTGTTTGGGCAAGGATTCGAGGCGAATTTGAGTATTCTTGATTTGCTTTTTTGCGAAGGAAAAAACGCCCGAAATTATCTGGAACGTTTGGGAAAAGATTGTAAGAAAAAATAATTGGGTTTTAGATTAGCGTTTTTTTGTTAATCGCTTGATTACCAATTATGTATGAATAAAAATTCGAATTATTTTTCTCGTTCCATCGTGTATCGAACCAAATCGGCAAGGGATTTTTTATACGCCGAATCAGGAAAATTCTGTAAAATCATATCACCTTCCGCCAAAAATTTTTGCATAGTTTGGGTAGCGTAGCCGATTCCGTCCGTGCTTTTTACGTAGGCAATCACTTCCGCCACTTTTTTGGGATTTTCGCTTTCGTTTTTGATTATACTAATCATTTTTCGTTTCTGTGAACTTGTACTTTGGTTCAAAGCCCTGATTAGGGGCAAAGTCATTTTCTTTTCTTTGATGTCAATGCCTCTTGGTTTGCCAATTTCGGCATCTCCGTAATCAAAAAGATCGTCTTTGATCTGAAAAGCCATGCCGACTTTTTCACCAAAAAGTGCCATGTGGCTTACTGTTTCTTCTTTTGCTCCACCCGAACTTGCCCCGACAGCACAACAAGCCTCGATCAAAGTAGCCGTTTTTTGCCGAATAATCTCAAAATACACTTCTTCGGTAATGTCCAACGTGCGGGCTTTTTCCATTTGATAAATCTCGCCTTCACTCATTTCCCGAACGGCTTTTGAAATCAGTTGCAAGAGTCTAAAGTCTTGATTATCAATGGAAAGCAAAAGTCCTTTTGCCAATAAATAATCTCCTGCCAAGACTGCAATTTTATTTTTCCAAAGGGCATTTACCGAAAAAAAACCTCGCCGATAATTGGCATTATCCACCACATCATCATGCAAAAGCGTAGCGGTATGCAAAAGCTCGATCAAAGCCGCCCCTCTGTAGGTGGCTTCGCTAATCTGTCCGCAAAGTCCTGCGGTTAAAAATACAAACATTGGGCGCATCTGCTTGCCTTTGCGCTCGACAATGTAGCGCATGACCTTATTGACCAACCAAATATGGGAGGCAACATATTGAGGGAATTTAGCTTCAAATTCCTTCATTTCGGTATTTATTGGCGTTTGGATTTCCCGTAGGTCAAGTTTTGTCATGATTTTTATTGCAAATTTTTATTTTTAGCCAATAAATCCAAAGTGGGTTTAAAATTACTACAGGCATTTAAGGATTTTTGAAACTGTCGGGCGGCTTCCTCATGGTTGTCCTGCGCCATCAGCGAAAGCGCAAAATTATAATGCACTCCGGGGTGTCCGTCATTGCGCAAAGTCATGATATGGAACAGTTCGTTTGAGCCTACTTTACTGCCGTAGCGCGAATGTTGGCTTTCGAATTTGCCTTCCTGCGCCAGCCGAATCGCTTGCGTAAGTTCGGGATAAGCGGGATTTTGGTTCGAACTTGCCTTAAAACGGTTGAAAAGGGAAGAAGGCAAACCTACCAAATAAAGCGAATTTTTCCACATGGTTTCATCGGCTTTGCGTGAAGTGCAACTGTCGCATTGATAATGCGATTCGGATCGGGCGGCGCGTTCCTTGCGATAGGCGTAAAAATGGGTTTCGAGGTGCGAACCCAAATGATTGTAATAATGACATTCGGGACAAATACCAAAACGATCTGTTCCTGCCAAAATATTGTTGTGCTTATCAAAAATATTATCACAATATTCACAATAAATCAAAGGCGTATCTCTGTAGGGCGTAAGGTCGAGCATGACTTCGCAGATCGGGCAACGGACATGGCGGAACTCACCCATAAAACTCTCGATATTGAGTTTCTGCTTTGCCAAGCGTATTTTTTCGTTTGCCAAATGCTGTTCTATTGTACTTTTGATCGTAAAAGCCATTTCTTCACCTTCTACCAAACTGATCGGCAACAGCGTACTATTGGGCAAAATATTTTCCGTAATGCCTTTTCCAACCGCTATGAAAGGTTTTAGGACAAAAACCAATCGGTTTTCATGTCGCAAAATAGCGTGAATATCCGAAAAGTTGAGTGAGTTGCCTTCCAAATTGACTTCGTCCAGATCGGCGCTTCCAGCCAAAGGCAGTCGAGTGGTATTTTTTCCATTTTCGTTCAAAAACCGAAATCGGAAACTATGATAGGCGTATGGCATAAGCGCGTGCAGATTAGTTAATTCAGATTACGAAATTACAAATTTTTTTTGGGGCTAAAAACTGGTAAGCTAAAATATTTTTTTGGGATTATAAACTTAATCTTTGAAACAAAACTTTCAAATCGTCTTCTTTAAACGCTTTTTCCAAATGGGTGTCATAAAATTCGACCAATTTTTCCTTAAAAATGTACTGAACTTTGTTTTCTAAATAGATCGGGTGTCCGATATAAGTCGAATTTCGGAAAACATCATTCAATTTTCGTTCCCTCGATTGCGGCGCAACTATAAGCAGTTTTTTAGCCATATCGGGCTGTACTTCCAAAAGATTCATAAAGCGTTCGAAACCCGACACGATAGTCGTGCTTTCCTCGACCTCGAAGGCATAGCGCGGAAAACCCAATTTATCGATCCAAATCACATCAATTTGTTCAATTTTGGCTTTTTGACTTTCCCATTTTTTGTCCAAACCTTGGAGGTTTTCAAAACCCGCAAGGTTTAAATTTGGGATCGAAAGATCAGAAAACTTAAAACCCTGAAAAGTATCCACACTTTGCTCTCGCTTGCCGATCCAAGTTTTAAAACCCAAATATTTTCCGATCTCAACAAGACGAAAAATAATTTCGGAATGGGAACGAGTGGAAGTTTCGATTTTGACCAATTTTCCATTGCTTTGAACCGTAAAATCGATAGTCATGGCTTCCGATTTGTTCAAAACCCATTTTCCTTTGTATTTCCCTTTTTTGGCAATTCGCGCCACTTCTGTTAAAACAATAGGCAAATCTTTTTCGAAAGGTACTTTTTTATCTCGTGCAAAAATTTCAAAAAGTTCTTTTTGGATTTCATCAATCGTCATGGCTTGGTATTTATACAATAATTCCTTAATATAAATACGCATTTCGTCAAGGTGCGCCATGTACGCCTGCTGAAACGCCATATTTTTGTTGGTTTTTACTTTTATGTAATATTTTTGCGCATCTTCTCGAAATTCAAAACGTTCAGAGGCTAAAAAAGGGGCTAAATCATCATATCCTTTCTTTCTTGCCTCGTGATGGTTTTTTATGCTCATCAAACGATTCGTAACTTTTTGATAAATGACATCGAATGCCGCCCCATTTGTTTCCAAAATCGCCCTCTCCATTTCGTTCAAAATAAACTTTTGCAAATCATCAATTTGCGGACGATCCGCCCGATTAAAGGTTTTTTGAAAACTTGCGATCCGTTGGCTACAAAGCACATTCGCAGGATTTTTTTTGTAATGCATCGAGGAATTATTGGTAGGTTGAAAAGCACTACCTTTGTATTCCATACCATTATCTTCACAAGAATCGATGATCGTATTCCAAAACTCAAATTTCTTGTGGGCAAAAACCACACAATTCCATTTGCCTTTTTTCAAGACCTTGCCCATTTCCTCAAAACTTTTGGTAAAAAGTTTTTCGTATTCCTGACGACTTTTTTCTAAACCTCCGCCCTCGATCACCTCGTCTTTTTGTAAAACTTCCAATTTTTTTCCTTTAAAAATTTCAGGAAAAAGCCAAGCGTTCCACATAGTCGAAAGATCGAGATAGGCTATATTTGAACCGTAAGGAGGATCGGTATAAATGTAATCTACGCTTTCTTCGGGAACATATTTCGAAATTTCCAAAGCCGAACCATGAATCACTTGCAAATTTTCTTCTACACTAAACCCATTCAACAAACTCAACCATTTTTCTTTTCCTTTCTTGACATAATCAAATTTTTTTGCAAAATTTTTCCAAATATCCAATTCCACTTCTTGAGTAGGTTTCCAATAACGATATTTTCCAAAAACACTCGAACCGCCACCTTCACTACCCCGATTCGGATTGTCCATATAAGTCAAATTTACTTTTGCCATTGTCGATGAAAAAACATATTTCATCATATTTTTCATCGAATCGTCTTTTATTTTCTTGATTTTATTCAAAAGAAAGGCATAACTCAAAAGTTGTCTTTCGGTATATAATCGTTCTACAGTTTGAAAATCTGCATTTTTAGGTAAAGGAATATTTTTAGGATACCAATATTTTTTAGCTAACAATTCTTGTGTGGCTTCTTCGGACGAAAGCGCATAAAAACGTTTAATTTCTTCCGCACAATTATCACGTAAATCTCTAAAAACTTCCTCGAACAAGATCAAATCCGTTTTTTGGCAAGTCTGCTCGACCAAAAAACAGGCTAAAGGGTTGATATCCAATATGATGGCTTTACGTTTGAGGCGCAGGGCTTCTATAGCCGTTACGCCCGTTCCGCCGTAAGGATCGAGAACTGTATCACCTGCTTTTGTGTAATGTTCGATATAAGCCGCTACCACATTGGCGGCTTGTTTGGTAAAATAAGGGTGGCTTTTGTAGTGCCAAGCCTTTTCTTTTTCGGGCTTTATCGGATAATTAATGATTTCCATTTTTGTTGTTTTTTTGTTGTAACATAGCCTTTAGGCTGTGATTTTAGTAAGTTTTAATTTTTAATGACTAAATACTTTTTCCAAATCAATTTCAAGTGTAGGAAAAATAATAGGGCGCAGTTTATTGGATTGGGTATAAATGCCTTTGATTTGATAGCGTTCGTTTTCTAAATAAAACTGCTCTACGCTATTTTCATAAGGACGAACTATCCAATACTCTTTGACAGCATTTTCTTGGTAAAGTTCAAATTTATCTTGTATATCGCGCTTGCTGTTCCCCGCCGAAACGATCTCGATAATCCAATCAGGCGCGCCCAAACAGCCCCGATCATCTAATTTATTTGGATCACAAATCACACATAAATCAGGCTGAACTACCGTATAAATTTCTTTTTCGTCTTTTATTTGCGTATTTTTTAGCAAGCGCACATCAAAAGGTGCGTAATACACCCGACAGGGTTTATCAAGCATAAAATTGTCAATAACCCTATTCAAGTTTCGCGAAATATCTTGATGGAAACGATTTGGAGCCGCCATAGGCATAATTTTGCCTTTGATCAGTTCTATCATTTCCTCGAATTGCCAAGTCAGATAATCGGCGTAGGAATAAGTTTTTGAAAAATCTAATTGATGCAAAGAGGTTATCATAAATTTATGTTTTGTGTCTAAAAAACCACACAAATAAGGACTATGCTACAGAATTTGCGTTTTATTCAGCTTTTTTCTTTGCCATCATTTCCGAAGGTGGAGGAATCCTTTGGGCGCGCAAACGTTTATAAAAAACATCTGCTTTTACTTCTTTTTTAATGCCCAAATTAAAGGCAACAGGTTTTAAAATTTCTGTATAAAATTCCCTTTCACCTAACATCAACTCACTAACATATTGATAAAATTCGTCTAAGGTCATTTCCATAGCTTTAGTATGGAAAGCCCACAACCAAATATAATCGGGGTGTCCCCATTTTAACACTTCAGGATTTAAGTAACTTTTCATAGGTTTTTTATGGGTTAGTTTATGGCAAAGATAAGAAAAAAAGCGGTTTAATAAGGTTTAAAACCTCATAAACCTTCGCTTTCCTACACTAAAGCCTTTCTGATGGCTTCTTTCAAGTTTGCACTTGCTTTGACCAGAGGCAAACGAACTTCGGCAGCACTAATCTGACGCAATTCGAGGGCTTGTTTTACTCCTACAGGATTGCCTTCTTGGTACATCAAGTTATTGATAGTCAATAGTTTATATAAAATCTCTTGTGCTTTTGGATAGTCGTTTTGGAGGGCGGCATGAACCATATTGCCAAACTCGATAGGCATGGCATTCGCTAAAACCGAAATGACACCCACAGCTCCCACAGCTACTAAAGAAACCGTTAGCAAATCATCACCCGAAACCAGATCAAAATGGGTAGGTTTGTGTTTCAATATCTCAATACACTGCTCAAAA
>JAAFHK010000023.1 GCA_013297565.1 Cytophagales bacterium | reverse complement strand
CTGTTGCATAATTTTTACTTGTTAATAGATTTTGTGATGAATTTGATTAAGTTGTTCTAAAAAAAAAACGCCTTTTGGGGCGTTTTGCACGAAAGGGTGTGGAGAATATCGGAGTCGAACCGATGACCTCTTCCATGCCATGGAAGCGCTCTAGCCAGCTGAGCTAATCCCCCTTGATACCTTGCAAATGTATTTTTATTTTTTTTCATTTCCAAAAAATATACGCCTTTTTTTATCCTTTTTTCAATAACTTTGCAATAGAATTTGTTTTTATTCATTTTTATAAAAAAACTAATTAAACCTAAATTAATTGCTTATGAAACGTTTTACCGTATTATTTTTTGCTTTGGCAGTCTTATTGGTAGGTTTTGGCACTTCAAGCTGTAATTCGAAAAAGAAACTTGCCGAACAGCAACGCAAAGAAGCCGAAGCCAAAAAGGTAGAAAAGGCAAAAACTGACCTTTTGGCAATCCTCAATGACAATACCAAAACTGCCGCAGAAAAAGAAAAAGCCCTAAATGCAATCAAAGCCTTGAACATTCAAGACCCTGAAGTAAAGGATTTGATCAGTAAAGTAGAGCAAAAAATTACTGACCAAAAAGTGGTAGAAGCCAAAAAACGTGAGGAAGATGAACGCCTCCGCAAAGAAGCAGAGGATAAAAAGAAAGATCAGCAAAAAGCCATGAGTTTGCTCGATTATATGAATAGCATTGCGGGGGCGGGTAGCCCTGATGAAGCCAACAAAATGATTGGTGATGCTCTCAAACTTTTTGCTTCGCCCGATGCTCAAGTTTTGATCGTGGTTGCCAAAGATGGTACTAACAAAGCAGACTGGGACTACGACAAGCCTACGACCATTAAACAGTATCTCAATTATATCAAAGATCAAAAGAAATTTGATAAAAAAATTGAGAGTATGGACAAAGATGCAAGTGGCAAAATCAAATTGCTCGAATTGAGCAAATAAATTCCTAAACCTTATAGGTTTCAAGAACCTATAAGGTTTTTAATCTTTTTTTATTTATTTTCACCAAATACCTCTTTTCGAATGAAAAAAACACTTTGGATAGTATTCTGTAGTTTGTTTTTGGCTATAGTACAAAACGCACAGGCACAGGGCGACAACCTTTCTCCGCAACGCAAGCAAGCGGTCGACTCCCTTGCTATGGAGAAGGTCAAAGATTTGAGCAAATACATTAGCCTCATTGGTAACAAATCCACGCCAGCTTCCGAAGCCGCAAGGGTGATGGACAGAGCAGAAGAACTGTTTATGGAAGGGGCAATTATTCAGGTTTCGCAACTTGGCTCAAAACGCATTAGAGATCGCAAAGTGCGCGAATATTTGGTGCATCTGATGACTTTGAATTACGACCGCGTAAATATCGAATGGTTTAATATCCAATACGTTAGCGATTTGCAAAAACAACCCGACGGGCGCTACGTAGGGATTATTACCATTTATCAAAAATTCGAGGGCGTTACCAAAGAAGGCTTGAAATACGTAGATACCACCAAAAAAGACATCACGATTTACGTTGAACGCAAAAAAACGCAAATTGGCGGACGTGAAATCGGCTTCTGGGACGTATTATTAGGTGATATTCGAGTGAAACAAACGACTCGATAGTAAGCTAAAATTAATAATTAAAACTAACAGTTTTTGCAAAACTGTTAGTTTTAATACCTTGTTTATCAATATTTTAGAACAAATAATTGTTTAAAACTATACTTTTGCTGGATTGTTAAAAGTACAAATACAATGGAAAAAAAGATACGAAATACGGTTTCTTTATTGGACGTAACCAACCTAATTGATACTTTTGGCATAAATACGCTTACAGAAAGCCAAATTTTGGCAGAGTGGGAAAAAGCTGAAGGAAAAATAAGTCCTGAATATAAGGTTATTTTGGAAGAAGCAAGAAAAGAACTATTTGCTAATCGAAGCAAATGGAATGAGGAAGAATTAAAAATGAATTTTATTAGTATTGTTTTTAAAGCAAGTCAGCTAAACGAGCCAAACAAAATACAAGTTTTTTACAAACGTTCTTTGAGTGGAACTATCCAAAATTATGAATTTTCGATTATTTGCGATTGCATGGTAGCAACACCCACTCAAGGCGGCAGACCGAAGTTTCCTTATTTTTTTTTACAAGAATTTAAAAAAGGAAAAGGTGATAAAATAGACGCAGAGGCACAAATGTTGGTAGCTATGCTTTTGGCACAACAAGAAAACAAAGATCATAAACCTTTATATGGAGCATGGTTATTGGGCGAAAGTTGGAATTTTAGCGTTTTGAATGGAAATGATTACTGTGTTTCGAAACAATATATCGCAACTGATCCTCAAAGTCTTGAGAAAATTGTATTTATGTTGCAAAAACTAAAAACGATAATTTTGGATCGATAAAAATTTGTCCAAAACCTTATAGGTTTTGTTTTTGAAAAAATGTCTGTAATTCCTCAATTTCCCAAGCCTCGATAGCAGGAAAATTGGCAATGCGCAGACTTGTATTTTTCCAAGAACCATATCCTTTTCCTAATATAATTCCTTCTTTTTCAGCCATTTGTATAGTTTTTTTTGTCCATTCCTCTGTTCCCTTCAAAACAATCACCGTATCGGAACGAACTGCCGAGTTAGAAACCAATAATTCCAAATCTGTTTGTGTTTCGAAAAAATGATACCAATTTTGGGCTTGTTTGCGGATTTTCGTGTCGATTTCGGTAATTGGGGCTACGTTTTGAGCAAGTCGATGCATCAAATAAATGCCCAAAATATTGGGCGTGTGGGTTGTTTGGAATTTTGCCATATTTTGCCCAATACTAAAAAGACTGTTGTAGTGAGTGATGTTTTTTTCTTGGTTTATTTTTTCCATCAAACGTTCGGAACAAACCAAAACCGCCAAACCCGAAGGCAAGCCAAAACATTTTTGTACGGAAGCAAACCAAACATCTGCTTTTTTCCAATCCAAAACCACACCCGCCATCGAGGAAGTCGCATCAACAGCCATGAAACTTTGTGGATTTTGTGATCGAAATTCACCAATAATTTTGTTCGAAATTTGCGTGCCATTCGAGGTTTCGTTTTGGGTCAGGCAAATTATTTTTTCACCCAAATTTCCTTTTACTTCTGGGAAAGTATTGATTTCAAAAGATTGATTTTCAGCTTTTTGGGTAATTTCGTTCGTCGTTTCAGCCCATTTTTTTCCAAAATCACCATTCCAAAAATGTATGCTTCCTTCTGAAGCTATATTTTGAGCAATTATTTCCCAAGCTTCAGTAGCCGAAGAAACTAAGAAAAAAGAATAATTATCAGGAATTTTGAGTTTGTTTTTCCAAACCGAAACCGTTTGGGCTACAAGCTGTTCGAAGGCTGAACTTCTGTGGTTTTGGCTCAAAATTCCGCAGTCATAAGCCTCCAGAAGCCAATTACGCACTTCAGGATAGACTTTGGAGGGACCTGGGTAAAAGGAAATCATAATTGGTTGAGGTAGGTCATGATTTTTTCGGAAGCAGAGTCTTCCAATTTCCCCAAATATTTTGGGGCATATTTTTGTAAAAAATTACTCAAAAAATTGGCTAATTCTTGGGCATTGTCCTTGTTTCGATCAATAGTATCGATCAGTTGCTCTGCTTTTTGTAATGGTATAATTTTTTAGGCGGAGCAACCAATACCATATTGACCCAAAAACCCTTTACTACTCAAGAAATGTTCTAACTTACTAAGAGTATCCTTTTGTAAAATATAATCATTTACAAAAAGATTATTTTCTATTGGATTTAACGATTGCGATTGAATAGAGTGAATAAAATTTTGTATTTCTTCGCCAAAATTCTCTTGATGGAAGTTTAAAGAAATGCTATTTTTTAATAATTCAATTGCTTCAGGTAATAGTTTAACACTATTATCACTATTTTCTGCTAATAATAAAATGGGTTTATTCGCAACCATGCTTTCCATTAATACAGTGGTAGGCGATTCCATAATGAATCCGTCTGCCTGGTTGCAAATAGTATGAATTGGTTTTGTTTCAATAAATAATGTTTTATTATCTACATATTTACTATACAGTTTTCTTCTTGATGGAATAGTTTTAATAATAAAATTAACTTTTTGAATTTGCAATTTTTTTATTAAGTCTAATAAATAAATTTGTTTATTATAAGCAATAGAAAACAAACCGCCATTGTATGGATAGTGTTGGTAAAGCCCTGTTTTAATGTTATCCAATACTACAAAAATATTAATAATTTCATTGCTGTTTTTAGCGTAATTACTTGAATTATTTTTAATTAGTTCAAATTTTTGTGTTAAGTAAATAGAGCCTATATCCATCACTTTTTCAGGTTGTACAATGAAAGGGCTATTTTTCACTCCGATTCCGTAAGATAAGAAATACGTACTATTTTTAATATCTGTATTAAAAGTAGGGTAATCCCAATACCCAGCTCCGCCGCCTTCTTGATAAGATACAATTGGAATGTCCATACTCCTACTTACATTGAGTATATAATCATAATAGCCAGATGATCTCGTACTGGAGAGTAAGACCCAACTTATTTTGTTATCATACAAATATTTTTTGACTTTTTCATTTGTTTTACTGCTCAATAAAGTATAATTTTCGAAGTACGATTTTATACACTGGTTTATATAGCTAATTACAGGAATTTGAAATCTTTGTATTTTTTCGAGTATGTCTGTAATTAAAGACGATATATCCACGTTTCGCTTATCTATGCGAGTAACATTAATTGTTTTATTATCAGAAAAAATAAAATATTTATTCGATAGTGGAAAAAATTTGGTAAAATTAAAATTATTTTTATAAAAAGTTGTAATTGTTTGTACATCAAAACGATTATCAATCAATAAAATATTTGGTAAGGTTGAATCATTTTGCATTTTGGGAAAAACAAAATTATTCTTAAATTCTGATAGAGTTTGTTTAAAAACTTTATGATCCAAAACTCTTTTAGAAGTATTAAACCAATGAACAGCGTATTTTTCTCTAAAAAAGGTAGAAAGGATTGCGTAAAGTGATGATTGTTCAGAAAAAGTAGGATCGGAATAATCTATATGATTATAAGAAAAGGCAAAAATTCGTTCAGGATTGATTACAGTAAACAATTCTTCCAATAGTATTATGGTTGAAGTGGTCGTATCAAGAAAATTTTTCAGATAGAAATGATTTGGTAAAGTATGGCAGCGTATTTCATTGCCCAATTTTTTATGTAAAAAATCGAGAATAGGATAGGTAATTTTTTCTAATAAATTGAGGTTATCTATGCCAAGTGTATTAAAATCAAGTTTTTTTTTTATAAATTCGGTAGGAAAAAAATTAGTTATTTGATAGCTATCTAATACAATTTTTGCCTCAACACAAAAACAACAAATAATATCGTCAGGATTAGTTATTTTGTTTTTAGCCAAAAAAAGTGCTTCGCTTTCTTTTCCTACAATAAATAATTTTTTAGTAATCATTTGTAATTAATTGAGAACAGCTATGATTGTTTTTATTATATTCGATTGATTATCAAATGCTTATGATAAAACAATCATAAGCATTTGATCACTAAACCCAATACTGACCTAACAACATTATTAGGGAGCATCAGGTTTTACTACTTTTCTGCAATGACAAGCGTATGCGGCATTTCGTCCAATATATTAATTGTCTTATTCGCAAAGGCTTCGATGGGAAATGTTTGCACATTTCTAAAACCCTGTTTTCGTAGAAGTTCTTCATAGTCATGAATGTACTTATCTTTGGTGTTATCATAAGCTGTTTTTTTGTGATCAGGTAGGTATTTATAATAGTATTCAACTATGAATATTTTACCCGCACATATCCGATGTAATTCCGCAATAGCCAACTCTATCTTGCTGGGTGGAATACACAGCAAAACTCCAAGACCTACCATAACATCAAAAAAGTTGTCCTCATAAGAAGTTTTAGAACACAAATCAGCTACCGTAAATTTACTCTCTGGAAATTTCTTAATAGCATTCTTGATTTGTGTAGCCGAGTAATCTGTTCCGAAAAACTCTTTTATGTAGTTATTGGTGTTTTTTTCATAAATTTTTTTCAAAAGAAAAGCATAACCGCAACCGTATTCAAGGATTCTATTAGGTTTTTCTTGCAAAATAAGATCAGCAATATGATCATAAGCCTGTAAATAGGCTTCAGATATTTGTTCTGCGTGATAAGTATTGCCACGAATATACCACTGAAGTTTGTTTACAAAATGATCGGAAAAAAACGTCCTTAATAAATTTTCAAGCATAATATAAAATTCAAAAGTTATTAGGTATGTATGGGGAATAAAGTTTTATCCCCCATAAAAAAAATAATTAATTTCAAGGTTTGTAATTAAATCACTGCTTCTACTGTTGAGCCTTCCGCACAGGCTTTACAAACCTTATTTTTGTGATAGTTTCCGCATTTATGAATTTCTCGTAAGAATTTCATTTTAGGAGAATTCCATATCTCGTCTAAACTCTGCTCATTGATATTTCCCATGGGAAGTTGGGGAGCAAAAAAAGTACAACAAGGTAACACCGTTCCATCTGCTTGAATGACTACTCTTTGCCACGGTTTGTTGCACTTAAATTCTTGTGCATGATGCTGACTACTGGCAAAATATTTTTTTCTATCATCATAAAAATCAGACTCAGGCCCAACAGGAATAAGGTATTCGCGCAAAATAATATAATCTACCTTATCTCGCCAAAACTCTACAAACGGCTCCCATTGATCTTCATTAACACTCATTTTCACAAAACTTACAGCCGTCATAAGACCTTTTACATTCATAGACTGTTTAAGTTCGAGAAATTGAAGAATATTTTTTACTACTTTATCATAGTTTCCACCTTTTCGCACTTCAGCAAAAGTTTCTGCATTATGCGCATCTAATGAAAACTGAATACGAGTCAAGCCTGAAGTTAAAAGAGCCTCTGCTTTGGCTTTGGTTAATAATTGAGCATTTGTATTAAAAGCCAAATCTAACACCCCTTGATCGCGTGCATACCTAATTAATTCTGGAAGATCGCTGCGCATTAAAGGTTCATTTACGAAAGAAAAATCTATAGCCGCCAAACCACGCTTAACGCCTTCTGAAACTATGCTTTTGTATTTTTCAGTCGGAAAATAATTAGCTTTCTTTTTGGCAACAATACTAAACGTACACATAGGACACGCATAATTACAGTTATCATTTAGTTCAAAATCTATTTGTAGAGGAAAATCTAATTCTAACTCAAAATTAGAAACAGCATTCCATTTTCTACGATATTCCTTGAATTCATCACCATAATAATCTGAAAGAACTGTCCATGGATCTATTTTAGTAACAAATCCGATGTCTTCAGCCGCATCTTTGCGTTTTATATCTAATGTTTCCATATGTTTTAGTAAAAAATTAATATAAAGAAAAACTATTCATTGATAAACGAGATTGAGCAAAAAACAAATGAAAAAGCCCGACTTTAAAAGTGATATATTCCAAAACTTTAAAATCTTTTTCAAAAATTTTTGACATATCTTCAGGTGTTTTAACAAAACCTATTGGATTTTCAGGCAAATACAAACACACCAACACAAAATCCGTATGTTTTGCCAATAAAGCCAATATTTCTTGCCAATTAGATAGATAAGAAAATACCTCGATAGCAAAAACTAAATCTACTTTTTCGTGTTTATTGGCTTCTTCTAAAATATTTTCCAAAACTTCCAAATTATTAATATCGGCCGTCAAAAAAGCCACATCAGGGTAACGTTCTTGGGCAAATTTAATGGCTGTTTCGGAAATATCAATGCCCAAAACTTTATTATTGAGCTTTTTAAGCAGATGCGTAACAGATCCTTTCCCGCAACCTAAATCTACAATATGGGAAAAATTAAAATTTTCCAATAAACTCAAGGCAACTTTACGTTGAATCTGCCGACTATCTTCTTGATGCCACGAATCAAAAATTTGCTTGCTTTCATTTTGATACATTTCCTCAAAATTGCCTACAAATTTGCGATTTTCGATATCAAATACGTAAGAGTGATATTTTGCCATGATTTTTAACTGTTCAAAACCTTATCGATTGCTTGTAAAATATCCTGTACGTCTTCCAAAGTATGCGGCAAGCGAATATGTTCATTGATAACCATTTCCTCATAATGCAACTGTTCCGCATTTGGGCAAGCCCCTGCAAAATAATTAGTTCTTATGTCTTTATTTTCAGATGCTGCAAATGGATAACCATGTTTAAATGCCTTTTTTTGCTGATAAATAGGTTGCAAATACAAAGGACGAACATAACCCTGATAAAACATCATGCCTTCCGCATTAACCGCCTCAAATAATTCTTTGCGACTTACTCCTCCGATTTTTGGCAAATAACGAAACGGAAAAACATAAAAAGTAGGTTTGCAAGCATTTTCGCAAGAACAATTATGGCACTTTTGCAAAGGTACAAAACAATCATATTTTTTCAAGCCTTCGGCAAAAGAATACACCAATTCCAAACGGAGTTCGGTCATGTGATCCAATTTTTTAAGTTGCTCAATAGCCACTGCCGCCTGTAATTCGGTCATTCGATAATTAAATCCCAAAATATTGGTGATATTTTCGTAGCCCGCCGCCCCTACAACCGCCTCGCCATGGTTGCGAATCAGTGCCAAACGATAACGCAAATCTTCATCATTCGTTACGCAAACTGCCCCTTCACCTGTTTGAATCGTTTTATTAACATTGAGGCTAAAAACTCCAATATCGCCAATCGTTCCTACGGGTTTTCCTTTATATTTTGCTCCATGCGCTTGGGCGCAATCTTCGATAACTTTGATATTATGTTTTTTAGCAAGTGCCATAATGCCGTCCATCTCGGCAGGAATCCCAAACTGATGCACAACCAAAATACCTTTTGTACGTGGCGTAATTAGTTTTTCGATGGCTTCGGGCATCAAAGAACCCGATTCTAAGGAAATATCGGCAAAAATAGGAATTGCACCATAAATCATCGGGGCAACCGCACAAGCCGACATGGTATAAGGCGAAACAATTACTTCGTCACCAAAACCCAAACCTAAAGCCCCAATAGCCGCATACAAACCCGAAGTAGCACTGTTCATCGAAACAGCATATTGGCAAGCGTAATATTCACACCACATTTGCTCCAATTTCTGCACTTTTTCGCCTCCGTAGAAGCTAAAAGGCGGATCTGGAGTGTGCGAACCTTCAAATTTGGACAAATAACCACTATCAATTACTTCAGCAAGGGCGCGTTTTTCTTCTTCACCACAAGTAAAATTATCAATCCAAATCTTGGTACGAACAGGTTTGCCACCATTAATGGCTAATTGGGAGTTTTTGAGATTCATATTGGAAATATTGCCTTATTTGCGGGACAAAATTGGAATAAAAAAAAATAATTTCCTATTAATTTTGCTTTTTTTAGCAATATTATAGTTTTTTTAGTTCAAAAAAACCTTGCATTAGGTTTCGTATTTGCCCAATGCCTACCTTTTCTAAATTGTTTTCTTTGTTTTCCAATGCCAGAACGATTTGCTGATAGGCATTTCGGAAGGGAGCTTGCAAACCTTGTAGATGTTCTTGCAAAACCAATTCTTTTTCGTCCAAATGGTTGATTTCAACCTTTTCTATCAAAATTTGAGAGCCAAAATCTCTATAAATAATTCGTCCTTCGGAAAGATAAATTTCACCTTCAAAAAGTTGATAATAATTCTCATCAAAGGCTTTTAATTGGATTTCGAAATTTCCAAAATCCAAATCGACCTCGATACAAGGATCATTTTCTCGCCCAAAAGCCTGTATTTTCTTGTTTTTGAAGGTAAATTTATTTCCAAACCAATACATCAGCATATCCAAAATATGGATTCCGTTCACCAACCAACCTCCATAATACGTAAAATTAGCCTTCAAAACTTTTCCTAAAGTTTGATTTTTGATCAGTTCAAAAATTTTCTGGTGCGCTTCGCAAAACCTACGGCTATGATTGACGATTATTTTTGTATTGGTTTGAAAATCAAGAAGTTCGATAAGTTCTTTTTCAGAAACACAAAGCGGTTTTTCTACAAAAATAAGTTTGTATTTCCCAGTTTTTAAAATTTCTAACACAATTTGGGCATGAGTTTCGTTGGGTGTGGCAATCACCAAAATATCAACTTGTAAATCACTATGCAGAAAATCCGTCAAATTTTCAAAACTATGCGGAACAACCCATTTCTTAGAAAAATCGGCTAATTGCACACTCTGCCCGACAGCGGCAATTATTTCCAGATTTGGATTATTAAAAACTGCCTGTGCATGACTTCTTGGCTGATCCGTTGTTTGAGGCGTATCTCGCAAACCCGCTATTTTGCCTGTACCAATGATCGCTACTTTGTAGGTTTTCATTTTCAGTCTTTTCTAAATTCTTTCCAACGACGATGTATTTCACTATTTTTGGCAAGCAAATCGGGGCGGCTCTCCAAAAATTGGATTGCCTCTATCATCGCAAAATGAGGATTTTTTTCAAAAAAATGCTCAATGATGGCTGTAATTACCTCAAAATCTTCGACAGTATCGACCTCAAAATGATAATCAGTGTATTTGCGGATTGCTTCAGGTGCTTCCAAATTGCAAACCCTAAAATGATCGGTTTTTTGGTAAATATGCAAACCTACGTGTTCCCTGAGTTTTGGTTCGGTAATGTATTTTTCGGCTTCGATCAAAGCCTTCGCAGCATAGACATATACCTCGAAACCCGCAGGATAAGTAGTTGATAAAGAATTGGTTACATAATCGTATTTGTCCTTGTTTTTCAAATAAAACCCAATGATCGAATCCACCAAAACCGCATCAGGAATGGGGTTATCGCCCATAAACTCGGTGTGAATTTCGACTTGGTGGGTTTTCAGACATTCGACCACACGCCCAAAAACATCATTTTCGCTACCTCTAAAGACTTTTATACCGATTTCTTTCCCAAATTTTTCGATTTCGTCATCGGCGGCGGCAGTCGAGGTCGCAATAATAATTTCGTCAATCAAACGGCTTTGTTTGATGCGTTCGATCTGATACCAAAGCATGGGTTTACCCATAATCGGCATCAAGGTTTTGCGCGGCAAACGGCTCGAACCCATTCGGGCTTGGATAGTGGCGGTGATTTTCATAGGTTTAAAATATTTTCAATACAATTTTCTTTGACAAAATCCAATTGGGTAGAACTGGGTGGCAAAAATGTAAAATTTTGGTGATTCGAAAACCAATTTTCGAATTCCTTTTTTTCGGTAAAACAAGGAATTAAATCTAATTTAACTGCTGTACAAAGATTTTCGAAACGCAAATTGGGTTGATAAGAAACGGTTTTTTTGCCAATCATTGCCGACTGTAAAAGAGCAATACTTCGCATTCCTATCACTAAATCACTGAAATACAATAGTTGTAATAAATCTATGTACTTAATAGTTAGCAATGTTATATTTTCATTAACTGTAATTTGCTGTTCAAGGTATTGAGATGAAGGATGTAGTTTTTCTATTAAAAGAATTTTTTGATTGTTTTTCGCTAAAATTTCTTTCAAGTCTTCTAAAACACTTACTTCATCATAACCCTGATACTCGCCTAATCTTTGATTTTCGTTACCATAATCTGCCCTAAATTCTTCCGAAAGAAAGGTAATGATTTGATACTTAGGGTATTTTTCTAAAATATAAGGTTTTAACAAAGTATTTTTATGTTTCTGAAAGTTCTGATAAAAAGTCGTTAAGGCAGGATTCCCTGTAACTTGGCAAATTTCGGCGGGAATCCCCTCACGAATCGCCTCTTGACGAGCTTGTGCGTTTAGACAAGCTACAAAATCGGGTAAATAAACAAGTTCGTATTTTTCATCTTCGAAGCGCATCCTATGGTTGTACCATTCATCAAGCACTGCAACCGTCTTAATATTATGATCTTTAGCTATTGTGATTAAAAACCGATCAGGACTTAAATAAGAGGTAGTTCCTACAATTATTTTTGAAAAAGGATATTTTTTTACCCATTCTTCCAAGTTTTCGGCAGTTTCAATATTTTCCCAAAAAACCGTTTTTTCCAAATTCGAAAATTTGTATTCGTAGTTTTTTTTGGTAAGAAAAAAATAAGGAATTTGGTGCGTATCAAGAAAAAAAGCCACAGGAAGCAAATTATTGACTCCTGCGGCATCAGTGGCACAAAGCAAAATATTATTTATTCCAAATGTTTCCATTTCAGTACCGTATCTTCTTCCAAATCCAAACTTACCGTTTTACCTATCACTTCGTACCAATGTTTGGGGCTAATGCCATGCGCAGGGCGTTTGAAGGTCAGCATTTCTTCGGTCAAAACCGTTCCTTTCGTTACACTCTGTTTTAAAACTATCGAACGGCGAGCATTGTTGCGGGCAGGTTCTTCGGAAGGTAGCGAAGTAATATCAAAATCGTTCCCAACCAAGGTAAAAACCCGATCCATATTTTTTCGGAAAACTTTGATGTCTTCCTTGTCCATAGCGTGATAGTGATCGTTACCCTGCAAGGTTTTATCGTGCGTAAAATGTTTTTCCAAAATAGATGCCCCCAGAAGCGTTGCTGCTTCTAAAGTGCGCATATCTTTTGGCAAAGTATGGTCGGAATAACCAATAATATATTGCGGGAATTTGTTTTTTAAATCCAAAATCATGCCCAAAGTGGCGTTCTGATCGTCAGTAGGGTAGTTCAGAACACAGTGCATCAGGATTAACGGATTCTTAAATGCCTCGATCCAACCGACCGTTTCCTGTACTTCGTGCAAAAAACTTGCTCCTGTCGAGAGAATAATGGGTTTTTGGAAACGGCACATATACTCTACGAACGGGCGGTTGGTAATATCGGAAGAAGAAATTTTGAACACAGGCATCAGATCGTTCAAAAAAGTAGCTGATTCGACATCGAAAGGCGTACTCAAAAACTCAATATCTGCCTGATCGCAATATTTTTTCAGTTCCTCAAACTCTTTTTTCCAAAATTTATCATATTTCTGAAAAAGGGCGTGTTGGCTTCGGGTAGGTTCTTTGGTAATGTCCCAATAATAAGGCGAATCTTTGGAAGCAATCGTGTCAGCTTTGTAGGTTTGGAATTTGATCGCATCAGCCCCGCCTTCTTTGGCTTCGTCTATGAGGCGTTTTGCCAAATCCATATTTGCCTCGTGATTTACGCCTGCTTCGGCAATCAAATACGGTTTATACACCTTTGCCTTGAAAGGTTGTATGGTTTGGATAAAGTCGAGAATTTTCATGTTTTATTGAGGTAACAAGCCCAAAATCATGCCCAAAACCTTGATTTTATTGCTTACAAAGTCAAATTGGGCGGTCTTTTGGTACAAATCGAGGCGTAAGTTAGTATCTGTTATTAGTTTTTCCAAATAAAAAATTATTTTTTGTGCGGTTTCATCTTCTTTGTAGATTCCTAAATGCACAAAACCGTTCGTTTCATTGGCAAAAAGATGGCTATTTTCGCGTTCGTGATGACTCAAAATAATCGATGGAATATTCATGTGGGCATATTCATACACCGTTCTGCCGTTCGAACCTATAGCAATCTGCGTTTTTTCCATAATCTCAGAAATAGCTGTGGTTGCCCAAATCAATTCAACATTTTGGTAATCGAGTTGCTCCAAATATTCATCAAGAGCATCAAGAAATAAATAACCAACCCCTACTACGATATAAATTTTAATTCCGTATTTCTCACAAATGGGCAGAATCAATGCCAATACTTTTCGAGTATAATCGTTTGGATCAGCCCCCCCAAACGAAAGCATCAGGCTTTCAACTTTTTCTTTCCAAACGTGCGGCTTTGCCCCGTCAAACTCATTTCGCATAAAAATATAACTCGAACCCCAGTGCGTATTGGGCGAATCGAATTTGGGTTCGTCATAAAGTTCGTTAAAAGTAAGGTCGGTACACTTGGCGGCTTCGGACAAGTCCTCAAAATTTACCACTTTAATATTTCTTTTTTTTAGCCCCAAAACATAATCTTTTTCGGTGTTTAACATATCATTTATGACCAAATCGGGCTGCAATTCCAATACATTTTCCAATAAATTGCCGTTTTGGAGAAATGTAGGGTAATCCAATTCGGTAATATTCTTGACTGCCAACTCGCTTTCTGCCGTACAAAGAAAAATAATTTCGTGTTCATGAATTTCTTGAGCAAGTGTCAAAGCCCTATAAATATGCCCCATGCCGATGGCAGTATGTCCCGCTACCACAAAAACGATCCGTTTGCGCCGCAAGAGTTTTTCACAAATCCACCAATCCTGATACCCATTGATTTCGACAGCATTGTCTTTCAAAATATAAGGTTCGACTTTTCTTATCTTTTTTTCGGTTAGCCAAAATTCAGATTTGAGGATTTGGAATGATTTTGCTTCCAAAAAAATTTTTTCTTTTTGAGTATTGAAAAGCAAATCCATCATATTATTTTCTGTATCTCGCCAAATTCGGTGGTTTTCCTGCTTCAAAGTAACCAGAATGTCCGCATTTTTATCTTTGTATTGCCCGTAGGCTTTCCTAATTTCATTGGCTTCAATAAGGGGAGTATTGGATTGCAAAATCAAAATATTTTCGTATTCCAAAGCCCTTTTCGAAATAAAAAACTGGAGTTCGGAGAGCATATCTTCGCTATAGAACTTCAGATCGGGATTTCGATAAAAATGCACTCCATTCCTTTGACAAATCAAGGAGATTTCTTGGCTATCCGTTACCACAAAAATATTTTCGTTTGTTGAGAGTTCCTGGGCAGTATTGATGGCGCGCTGGATAAGGGTAATTCCGTTGAGTTTTTTTACTAATTGGTCAGGAATCACTGCACTTTTCTTGAGGGCAGGAATAATAATACAAACTTCTTTTTTCATCAAAAACGTAGTAATAATTTTTTTCTAACTCAAATAAATAACAGAGCAAACCCAATCAATACAAATATTCCGATCACATTAGCAATGAAAGTTAAAACTTTTTGAGCAGTCATTTCTTCGGAAGGCTGTACGTTTTCGTTTGTGCCTACGTGTTTATGATGAGGCATAGTCGGTACTTTGTGTGGGTGTGGGGCATCGTCCCATCGAATAATAAGCGTATTACTTGAGTCCATCCACTGATAGGAATACCGATAACCCATACGAGTCATGCGTTCCTCAATAATCAACCGATCACTATTTTTGAGGACAAGGGAAAGTTTGTTTTCGAAAGTACCATTTTTGCCTTTATCTGACTTTAGGGTATCGACAGAAACAATCAAATCCTTAAATTCCGCCAATACTTGGTTCTGTTCTTCCATAGGTTATATCTTTTAAAGATTCTTGATAAGAGATCGTAAGGTCAAGAGCCGACACCCAATTCATGTAATCGTCCTCTTTTTCGATAATGTCTTTTGCCTCGATTTCATAATAACGTTCGTGCATTTCTTCCCATGTCATTTGGTATTTTTGCTCAAAATATTGAATTTCTTTCGCAAAATTGGCAATTTTTTCCTGTAGAAATGCCCCGATTTGCATTTCCAAATACGTCACGTATGCAATATTTTGTTTTTCTAATTCCTTTTCTATTGCCTCTACCGAAACTACATTGTCCTTTTGCCAACGTTTATCCTCGCCAAACATTCGCAAATGAAAAAAGTAATACGGATTTTTAAAACCCAAATGCCCAAGCGTAATTTCCAAGCGTTCTTTTTTGTATTTTTCGAACAGAAAATCCACAAAATCTGCTACAGTTTGCTGTGCTTCAGGCGGCAATAATTTGTATTTTTCTAAAATTGTATTTTCCATTTTTCTCAAATTTTTTTCCAAATCTAATAAAAAAATAAACAAGTCTGACCGTAGGTCTGACGTTTTTCTCACATCAAACCTACGTTCAGACTTGTTATTGAATGAAGTTTAGCGCAAGGTTTCCAAACTTTTTTTCGTGCTTTCGAGCATATACTCAAAATCCGAGTCCGAAAGCCAATGATGAAAAGGAAAAGAAACCATATTGTCCCAAAAACGATCCGTTGCAGGACAATTTGCTGTTCCGTAACCCAATTTTTTATACATTTCGTACCTGTAAAGCGGGTAATACGGAGCAATTACCTGAATTTTGTGTTCGTAAGCCATTTTTTCAAAAAAACGATTGCGTTTATCGTCTTTCAGATACGCTACCAATAAATGATAATTGTGGCGTGTCGAATCAACCCTATGAAACTCGATTTCTTCAAATTTTTTCAACGAGTCGATGAAATAAATAGCTCTTTTGCGTTTTTCGGCGTTCATTTGGTCTAACCTATCCAAAAGTTTAGCTCCCAAAGCACATTCAATCTCGCCTATGCAAAAGTTGCTCGGCAACATCATTTTTCCGTTCAGTTCGGGCATATCCAAATTGCCCATAGCAGGCAACCAATAATGCTCCCTTTCAAAATCAAACGTAGTATGTCCATTATGACGCAACATGGGGACAAGTTTTGCCATGCGTTCGTCTTTTACTACCAACATTCCGCCTTCGCCCAAAGTCGAAATATTTTTGTGTGAGTGGAACGAAAAAACGCCTAAATCTGCAAATGTACCAGCTTTTTGCCCGTTCAAATCCGTTCCCATAGCTTGGGCATTGTCCTCAACGACCAGTATATTGTGCTTTTTGGCTAATGCCATGATCGAGGGCATATCAGTCAAATAACCGTACAAATTGACCACCAAAATAGCCTTTGTGCGGGGTGTGATGTGCGGCTCAATGGTTTCGGCAGTAAGTACTCTTGTCGTAAAATCAATATCTGCCCAAACTATTTTTGCTCCTTTTTTGATGAAAGGATAGACCGAAGACGTAAAAGTCAAAGTTGGAGCAATGAGTTCGTCCCCTTCCTCGAATTGGCAAAGTTGCGCCGCCAAAACTAAAGCACAAGTGGCATTATTGAGGGCAAAAGAATATTTTACGCCATGATACTGGCTAAATTTCGCCTCAAATTCGTTGCGATATTTGCCTTGCGTAAGCGGATCGGCTTGGCGCATAGCCTCGACTACGATTGCAATTTCGTCTTCGGTATAATCGTGTCCCTTACCGCTATGATGAATTTTGTATTGCATAATGTTTATTTTGGGATAAAAACCTACATTTTCTTAAACACTTCGGTTACTTTTTCCAAAGTCAAAATTTCTTTGAAATTTTCGCCCAAAGCATTTTTTAAGGGTACTTGGTGGATTACGGTCGAGTCGTAAAGTTTTTGGTACTGTTCGGCATTTAGATTTCGACAGATGCCTTCAGGAATCGTAACTTTTTGTTTTTCAGCCATTTTCCAAAATTCTTTGTATTCTTTTGGATAAAATTCTTCCATTGCCCGCATAGTTATGCAGTTGGCTATGCAATGGTGCGTTCCCAAAACCACACTCAAACCCGCCGAAAAAGGATGCACTACGCCCACAAAACTATTGGCAAGTGATGCCCCACCCAAATACGAAGCTACCATCATTTTTTCCCTATTTTCTTCGGTCATCATATCGGCACTGTCAAAAATTTGGCGTGAGAGTTCGATAGATTGGATCGAAAAAGCATCGGAAAGGGCATGGCGGTGCCTGCCCGCCAAGGATTCGAAGCTATGAATATAAGTGTCCATTCCTGTATAAAAATATTGATTTCGCGGAACGGTTTGGGTAAGTTCGTGGTCAAGAATCAACTGATCGTAGATCGTAAATTCGCTATTCATGCCGAGTTTCAAACCTGTTTTATAATTGGTCATGACACAAGTTCGGCTGGCTTCTGCGCCTGTTCCCGAAATAGTGGGGATACCAATTTTGTAAATACCTGCTTTTTTGACCAAGTCCCAGCCCTGATACTCTTCGGCTTGTCCTCCGTTGGTCAGCAGGTTCGAAACGGCTTTGGCAGTATCGAGTGTAACGCCACCGCCCACGCCGATAATGGCTGTAGGGAGGTTTGTTTTTTTGGCAAAAATCTGATCCCGAAGTTCGTTGATGTAGCTTGTAGTCGGTTCGTGAGCCGTATCCACAAAAAACAATACATCTTCGTTCCTTTTGGGCAAATTCAGGTTTTTGCTTTCAAAAAAAATATCGATCAAATAAACATGATACCCCTCTTGACGATCCGCCAAAAGAGTAGCTAATTGGCTAAAAGTACCTTTGCCAATCAAATATTTAGAAACGTTTTTGGAATTGCGCATGGGAAAAATTGGGAGGAAGCTAATAATTTGGGTGTAAAATTATTAGCTTAAGCGATCATATTCAAGAAAACAGCCTTTATTTTACAAAAATTTGGGAGAATTTTTAATTTTTTACCGTTTGGGTTATTTTTTGAAAAATGGCAGATTGGTTTTGGAGATGTTCGAAAGTGCCTTCAGCGGCTATTTTTCCTTTGTCCAGAACGTAAATGTAGTCTGCCTGTTGGATAGTCTGCAAACGGTGTGCTACCAGAATGATCGTAACATTTTTCTGCAAACCTTTGATGGCTTTATTGACTTCGACCTCCGTATTATTGTCCAAAGCCGCCGTTGCCTCGTCAAAAATAAGGATTTCGGGCTGTCGGTACAATGCCCTCGCTATCCCGATCCGTTGGCGTTGCCCACCTGAAAGGCGAACACCTTTTTCGCCAATAGGCGTATTGACACCTTCAGGAAGATTTTTGACTACATCTGTAAGTTGGGCTAATTCGATAGCTTTTTCTAATTTCGAATGATCAATTTCCTTCAAAGGAATCCCAAAAGCTATATTTTCGGCAAGGGTAGCATCATAAAGGAATATTTGCTGGGGAACATAACCTATTTTTCCCCTAAAAGAATCAATATTTTCTTCAGTAATAGGAGTTTCACCATATAAAATTTGCCCTTTTTGTGGCTCAAGGAGTCCCATAATTATATCGACAAGCGTACTTTTGCCTGATCCTGACTCGCCTACAAGGGCTGTGATTTGATGAGGGTTAATTTTGATATTATCTACATCGACCACTATTTGGGTATTTCCTGTATAATGGAAAGACAGTTTGCTAATAAACAAATATTTCTCTCGTTCAATATTGCCTCTATGAGATAGTTCATTTTTATTTTCATGGTTGATTATGTCGTGATGTTTAAGGATGTCCTCCACTATGTATAGACTCTTTTCGTAATACTTGAGTTGGTTTATATTTTGATACACTTTGAGTAAAGATGGAGTAAGTTTGACAACCGAAGCAGCAAAAATACTCATAGGTACTATTACGACTTGGGGGTCTAAACCCATTAATGTGCTTATATAAATGGCTACTAATATAGAACCTATCAAAATAAACTCAATAAGTTTTGGTGGAAAAGTGCTATAAAGGCTGTATTGTAAGCCCACATTCATGTATTGTTCTAATTTTTTTTCAAATATTTTAATAAAAAACATAGCCGTTTGATAAATCTTGACTTCTTTTATGCCTTCCAAAACTTGCATAGCTTTGGTAACATATTCATTTCCATACAGCACACGTAAATTGGAAAGTCTATTAAGGGGTTTGCTAAAA
>JAAFHK010000229.1 GCA_013297565.1 Cytophagales bacterium | reverse complement strand
CTTTTAATATCAAAGACGAATCCCAAACGGTTCAAATTGTCTCGATAGGTTTGACGAAATGCTTAACAAAGCGTTCGCGGACTCGTTCGGTTTCTTTGAGTTTGCGGGTAATTTCTTCATAAGCAATCGGATCGGAATATTTTAGGCAAAGGTCTTCGAGTTCGGATTTGACATTATACAAGCCCAAACGGTGCGCCAAAGGAGCATAAATATATTCGGTTTCCGATTTGATTCGCAGTTGTTTTTCCCTCGACATACTTTCCAAAGTCCGCATATTGTGCAAGCGGTCGGCAATTTTGATCAGCACAACCCTAATATCTTCGGTGATCGTTAGTAATACTTTTCTAAAATTTTCGGCTTGTTCGGAAAAATCAGGATTGGCACTTGCTTTATATTTAAAATTTTTGACTTTTGTGAGTCCATCAATAATTCGGGCAACTTCTGCCCCAAACATTTGTTCTATGTCATCAAGGTTGTAATCTGTGTCCTCAACTACGTCATGCAAAAGGGCGCACACAATCGAGGTGCTGCGCAAGCCCATTTCCTCTACCACAATTCTTGCCACCTCAAGTGGGTGATAAATATACGGTTCGCCAGATTTGCGCCGAACTCCGTCATGCGCTTTTAGAGCCAAAACAAAGGCTTTTCGAATTTTTTTTGTATCGTTTCCGTCTTTAATTACCCCTTTTGCCTTTCGTAAAAGCGTACGATAGCGCCTCAAAATTTCACGCCTCTCTGCATAGTTGCGTTCATCTTTTTCGGCTTCTGTTTCTACCAGATCAGCAGATTTGATCAGGTCGGGTTCTGTAGTTGCGGCGTGTCCCACTTCTACGGGAGTATCTGATTTTTTATGTGGGTCTGGGTTTGATGTTTTCATAAATCCGAGCAAGTTTAATTTTTTTTCGTATGTTTAGGGAAATGAGTCAAGTTAGGGAAAAGAATTAACAATTTGGTAAAAACAAAGAAAAAAATAAAAAAAGCTACCAAATTTTTTGATAGCTTAAAACTTATGAATCATAAATTCTCATTGCCAATTTGTTATCTCGACCATACATTTTAAACCACTACCCATTTTTTTGATGAAAACCCAAAAACGAAACTAAGGGATTTTTTGCACCCTTCTCTAAAATTGAAATATTCTCTACTTTTTCTTATTTTTGCTCAATCCTTTTTTCCCAACAAAGCAAATTTATGCAACATTTCAAAAACCTTTTAGAAGTTCTCAAGATCGAAAAAGACGCAGATTACAAACTTTATCAGCAAAAAACCCTTCTTACCCCGCTTCAGGAACGCAAAAAACAAGGCACAACTTGGTATCCTGTTCGCCTGAACAGCGCCGAAATTGGCATTGGTGAAAATTTGCAAATTACAGTCGAACGCAACCCACCAACAGAGGGCGAAAAGAAAACGCAGACTTTTCAGGTGGGTGATGCAGTGGCTTTGTTCTGCAATTTGGGCGAAAATTCAAAAAATCCGCAACCTGTTTCGGGCGTACTTTCCTACCTTTGGAAGGATACGATGCGGATTTCGATCAGCGATGACGAACTCCCCGATTGGATTCATGATGGCAAATTGGGCGTAGATCAGATGTTTGACGGCACAACCTACAGAGAAATGGAACACGCCTTGAACAAGGTGCGAGAGGCAGAAAATAACCGTTTGGCAGAGTTGCGGGATATTCTGATTGGGAAAGAGCAGGCGGGTTTTCTTCAAAATGGTGAAATTCTGTACTTCGAAAATAGAAACGATTTGAATGCTTCGCAAAACGAGGCAATCCGAAATATTTTGGCGGCACAGGATTTGGCAATTATCCATGGGCCTCCTGGAACAGGCAAAACAACTACGGTCGTGGCGGCAGTACAAGAAGTTTTGAAATACGAAAAGCAAGTTTTGGTTACAGCCCCAAGCAATACGGCGGTCGATTTGCTCACCGAACGCTTGGCACAAAAAGGCGTTCGAGTTTTGCGCATTGGCAATCCTGCACGAGTCAGTGAAGACCTTTTGCGGCACAGCCTCGAAGCCCAAATTTCGGAACACGAAGATTATCATTTCTTACGGAATCTGCGCCGAAAAGCCGAAGAAATGCGCAATATGGCGTTCAAATACAAACGAAAATACGGTTCTTTGGAAAAACAGCAAAGGCGTTTGATTTTGGCGGAGGCAGGAAAAATAAAAGAAGATGCCACTTTTTTGGAAAAATACATTGTGGATAGTTTGGTCGATGGGGTGCAGGTCATTACGGCTACGCTGGTCGGAACGGTCAATAAATACATTCGGCACAAACAATTTAAGACGATTTTTATAGACGAAGCCGCCCAAGCCCTCGAACCTGCTTGCTGGATTGCGATTGCGAAGGCGCAAAGGGTGATTTTTGCGGGTGATCACTGCCAACTTCCCCCTACGGTCAAATCCTTTGAGGCGGCGCAAAGGGGGCTTGCTGATACCCTTTTCGAGCAGTGCATTCGCAACCAAAAAGCCGACACGATGCTCAAGGTGCAATACCGCATGAACGAGAAAATTATGCAGTTTTCAAACCAAATTTTTTACAAAAATGAATTGGAAGCCTTCGAAAAGGTCAAAAATCATTTGCTAAGTTCCGATCCTGATGATCCCTATTTGGGAAAACCTGTCGAGTTTATAGATACGGCAGGTTGTGGGTTTGCGGAAGCCCAAAATCCTGAAACTTTGAGCCGAATGAATCCCGAAGAAGCCCAAGTTTTGATACGCCATCTTTATACACTTTTGGAATATATCAGGGATACGCACGCCGAAGTTTTGACCGAAACTTTTTCGATTGGGGTGATTTCGCCCTATAAGGCGCAAGTCCAACTGCTCGATGAAACAATCCGAATCCACCCGCAACTTATTGATTTTAAACAATTTATCGAAGTCCGAACGGTCGATGGGTTTCAAGGGCAGGAAAAAGATGTGATCTATATAAGCATGGTGCGTAGTAACGATAAAAGCGAAATTGGTTTTTTGGCGGACAAACGGCGTATGAATGTGGCTTTGACACGCGCTCGAAAAAAACTGGTGGTGATTGGCGACAGTGCGACTTTGGGCGGGCATGGTTTTTATCAGGATTTTCTGAAATATATCGATAGCATCGAGGCGTACAGAACGGCATGGGAAGTTTGAGGTCTGAATCAGGATTTACAGGATAACAGCCCTGTGGTTTGTATTTTCTTGAAAATCCTGATTCGAAAAACTTTACGCCCCTATAAATCCAAACTCTTTTTTTTATTTTTCCCAAAACCAAACTAACATTCCCATGCCCGAAAAACCGCTTATTTTTTTGGCTTTTGCGAACGACAAGGAACTGTACAAAATGCACACTCGCCCCAACTTGGCGGTCGAAAATACCGAAATTTCGAAAATCCTGAAAGAGAAAAATATTCCTTTCGAGGTGTTGCCTTCGTTCAAAAAAGCCGATTTTCTGCGAATTTTTGCTGAAAAAGGAAATGATTTCCAAATTTTCCACTATGGCGGACATGGCGAAAAGGACACACTTTTTTTCGATAATTTTGATACGAACGAAAAAGCCCAAGCCGACTATTTGCTGAATTATTTGGCAGGTTTTGGGCTGAAACTGATTTTTTTGAATGCCTGTGATACGTATTCTGTAGAGGCGAATGTAACGGAGGCTTTAGCCGCCGCCAATTCAAAAGCGGCGAATAAATTCGCTGTGCCGTTGTCTGTGTCTGCACAGACGACTCCTTGTTTTATCTGCGCCAAAGGCAAAATAGATGACGAAATTGCTATCGAATTTTCCCAAACTTTTTATACGCATTTAGTCAATGGTTATTCGGTTCGGGAAGCCTTTGACAAGGCAAAGCAAGCCCAAAAAATAACACCTGCGAAATCGAAAAGCCCAAACGATTGGCATTTGTTGGGCGAAAATACAGATTGGAAACCTTTTAAAACCCAAATAGATATGTTAGCAGAAACTTTATTCAGTGGTTTGCTTTCTCTGTACGAAAGTGGAGGAGCAGAATTTTTAAAAAACGTAGGACTCGAAATTGGCAAAAGTGTCGCTACAG
This sequence comes from Cytophagales bacterium, assembly GCA_013297565.1. Taxonomy (GTDB): domain Bacteria; phylum Bacteroidota; class Bacteroidia; order Cytophagales; family Thermoflexibacteraceae; genus JAAFHK01. Next base: position 2,848 of record JAAFHK010000229.1, on the reverse strand, counting down.
ACACCTTGAAAAATTTAGGCACAAAAGCCTTAAATTTTTTCAAAGGGAAAAAAGAGGCAGAAAAAGAATTGAAACTCTTGAAACACGCTGTAAATGAACAAAATACGGACGATTTCAAAGAGCAATCCGAAACGGTACAAAAACTTTTGAAAGAAGCCCTCGAAACCGATCCCGATTTTAAGAAAGAAGTCGAGGCGATTCTGAACGGACTCGATGCGGACACCAAAAAAGCCCTTGAAAAACAATCGGCTATTATTGTCCAAAACTCAAAAAACATAGTGGCAGGAAATACGTTTGGAAATATTACAGGCGATTTTCGTGTGGGTGATGATTATGGGAAAAAATAGATAAAAAAATGAGGCAACTACCTAAAAACCATTGGCTTTATGACCTGAAAGCCGAGATATTAAAAATAGAGCCTACTGCCCAACTCATTTTATACGGTAGTAGGGCAAGAGGCGATGCCAAACCCGATTCGGATTGGGATTTGCTGCTGCTGACCGAAAAACCCAAACTTTCTTTTGAGGAAAGAATGAAAATACGACGTCCAATTACCTTGTGGGAGTTGGACTTGGCGGAGGTTTTGAGTTTGCAAATTTTTAACCTCAACGAATGGCATAGTAAATTTCGCATTACGCCTTATTACGAAAATATACAAAGAGAGGGGATTGTGGTATGACAAACGAAGAAAAAAAGGCATATATAGCCTACAGAATAGGGAAAGCAGAGGAAACTTGGAAGGAAACCAACTTGCTTGCAGAAAACAAACTGTGGAATACGTGTGCGAATCGCTTATATTACGCTGCTTTTTATGCGGTTATAGCCTTGCTTTTGCAAGAAGGTTACGAAACGCAAACCCATAAAGGCGTAAAAATACTATTTTCTCAACATTTTATCAAAACAAATCGAATTGATTCGACTTACAGTGATTTGTATAACGAACTGTTTGACAAACGACAGGCGGGTGATTATGCTGATTTATTGGATTGGACAGAAGACGATATCTTGCCTTTGATAGCCCCTACCAAAGACTTTATCGATACGATTAAAACCTTGATACATGGAAAATAACATAGAAAACTCGAAGAATGTAGTTGCAGGAAATACTGTGGGCAATGTGGAAGGCGGGATTCATGTGGGGGATAATTTCTATTTTTATTCCCAAAAGCCCAACACGCACCCTTTCTATTTGTGGGTAATTTCGACCACAAAAGAAAGGATTGTTTGCGAAAAAGGACTTTTGCCCCAATTTCCCCTGAATCGTTATCACGAAACGGATTGTACGCTGTGGAAACCTTTTGAAAATGAAAAAACGATCAGCGAATTGATTACCGAGTACAAAACTCAAGTCGAGTTTGAAGTTTGGGAACGTTTTTTGGCTAAAAATCCTATTGTAGAAGATGAAAAGGCTATTTTTCTGAAAAATAAGCATAAAATTGTCTTGGTAGTCGATCCCTTTGCCCTGCACGAAGAACAGCTAAAAACAGCCAAAAAATTTGATGATGACAAAATTGGGGCGTGTTTGGTTTTATTATGCCAATCCGTTTCTTTCGAGCTATTTGCGTATATTCGCAGCCAAATCGAAACGGTTTTTGGTGATTTGCGAACTTGTTTTTTGGATTATAAAGAAAAATATTTGCATTTTATTTTTCCTATCCCTACCAAAGAACTCTTTTTTAGGACTTTGAGCAATATTGCCCTCTTGCGATTGGAAATAGGGACAGAGATAGAAGGCGGAAACCAAAAAATTAAAAACAAAACTTTTAAATTCTAAACAGAATGTTTGTATCATTTTATTCCTATAAAGGCGGTGTAGGTAGAACGCAACTCTTGGTGAATGCCGCAAGTTACTTGTGTTTTTATAAGCACAAAAAAATCCTGCTACTCGAATGGGACTTGGAAGCCCCAGGACTGCATTATTATTTTGGTAAAAAAAATACGGACATTAACCAAGATGGTTTAATAGAAATATTAGAACAATATATGAACTTGGCTCCAAGAGGTTCTAAATTACAAAAAGAAGAATTGCCTTTTTTTACTGAAGAAAATATTGTAAAAAATTTAATCGTTTCCAAAACAGGGCAAGGAAAAGTCGATTTGATTCCTTGTGCAAACTACTCAAAAGAGGGTTTTACGCAAGAAATCAATGATTTTGATTGGCGAGAATTTACCGAAATGCGGGACGGAAACGTATTTATTGATTTTTTGAAAAGCAAAATCAAGGAATGGAAATACGATTATGTTTTTATTGATAGCCGAACAGGAATTGCCGATTATTCGGGACTTTGTAATATTCTCTTGCCCGATATAAATGTGGTAGTAGTTGCCCCAACCGACCAAAACTTTGAAGGTGCTTTACGCATTACCAAAGCTATTGCCGCACACCCGTACCTGCAAGAAGGGCAACGAAAACCCTTTATTTTGCCTATTTTGAGTAGAATAGATAATTCTGCCGAAAAATATGAAACATGGGTAGAACGTTTTGAAGCGGAATTTGGATTTGTCTGTGAGGTGCTTTTGGACGACAAACTCAAAAAGTTTCAAACCCAAGTTTTTAGGGATTTGTATGTCCCACAAACTGCCTTACTCTATAACCGCAGAGTGGCTTTGGGCGAAAATATTTTGTTTGATAAACAAGCACGCCCCAAAAATGAACTTTCGCTTGCTAAAAACTACGAAAACATAGCCAACTACATAGACCGCCTGAACCGAGAACCCCATCTCGATTTTTATCCTGAAATTAACCAAGACCTGCTCGAAAAATGGTTAGAAGAAAACAAGACTGCTTCGCACCATGTTGATATATTAGATATTTATAACGAAATGGGCAATTTGCAAAAAGCAAAAG
>JAAFHK010000228.1 GCA_013297565.1 Cytophagales bacterium | reverse complement strand
CTGAAAGTAGCGGTTTGGAAACTTTCATTTTGGTTTGAAGGGGAAAACGCGGGTGAATTTTCGAACCGCAATCGAAAGCCGCAATCTGCACATAATCCATTCTGTATAGATTCAAAGCCTTTTCATTTTGGGCATTAATTTCCGTTCCGTCAGGATTTAGGGCTATTTCGTGCGAAAAATACGCTTCGTGCGAAATAACCACTTTTCTGTCTTGGCTGATCACCACATCGAGTTCCAGCGTATTCACCCCAAAATCGAGTGCTTTGAGAAAGGCGGGAATCGTATTTTCGGGCATCAAACCGCGACAGCCCCGATGCCCCTGAATGTCCAATTTTTGCATATTTTTCGTGCTTTGACAAGCGTTGCTAAGTATAAAAAGAGAAAAAAGAAGTAAATAAATATTTTTCATGAGGTTTTTTGAATAATTTTAATTCAAAGAAACATATTTTCTACAGAAAAGCAATTTTTTTGTTTTATTGCGCATTTATTTGCCTTTTTTATTACATTTATTCCTTGTTTTATCAAAAAAACGACATCAAAATGCAAAACGAATCTATCCGTTATAACCGCGCCGAATGTACGGACAAAACACTTATCGAACTTTTTTTACGCCAATCCCGAAGCGGTAATTTGGCTTTTCACGATCAGGAATACCCTTATACCATTCCGATGGCTTACATTTGGCACAAGGGAGCATTTTATATGCATGGGGCTTCCGAAGGCAAAAAAAACAGGCTTAGGGAGCAAAATAACAAGGTTTGTTTTACCGTTAGCGAAGATTATGGCACAGTCATAGGGGCGATTCCTGCCGATATTGGGACGGCGTACATGAGTGTAGTGGCTTTTGGAGAGGTGGAAATCCTGACCGATCTCGATCTGGCTACCGAAGTCATGAATGCCATGCTGGACAAATACGTCCCAAATTATTTCCCAAAACCCATGAAGCCCGAATTTTTGGACAAATATCGGTCGAGTTTGGGAACACGAACGGTTGTTTGGGAACTGAAACCCTTACAAATGAGCGCCAAACGCAGTGCGCACGATCCCATGAAACTATTTTTTACTGGACGGACACGCCAAATGGAAATTGAATTAGAAATCAAGTAAAAAATAACGATTATGTCTTTTTCCGACTGGTTATTGCTCATACGAATTCGACTTCACCGCTTTTTTTTTGGTAAGGTCGAATACCTTCGGCATTGGCTTTTTTTGAAAGATATTTTGGCGCTGGCACTCACGACCTTCGGAGGTCCCCAGACTCATTTGGCATTTTTTTTTGAAACACTTGTCAAAAAACGCGAATATCTGACCGAAAAAGACCTCATGGAACTGTATGCGCTTTGCCAAATTCTGCCTGGTCCCTCGACCACCCAACTTCTTACAGCTATAGCTTACCAAAAAGGCGGATTGACTTTGGCTTTTTTTACCTTGTTTGTCTGGTCTTTGCCCGCTTTTTTGATGATGACTGCTTTTGGCATTCTTATCAATGCCTTGAACACCTACGAAATTTCCTTACATTTTACTCGATTCATGAAGCCCATTGCGATTGGTATCATGGCGTATGCCGCTTGGCGGATTAGCACACGAGTAATCCAAACTAAAACCGCATGGGTGATTTTTTTCTTGAGTATTGGTTTGTGTCTGTATTACCCAAATCCCTATAGTTTTCCTATTATTTTGCTTTTAGGAGGCTTACTTTCGACCTATAAAATGGAAAAACAGGAGAAAAAAGATAAAACAGCTTGGCATTTTGAATGGTATTATGCTTTTTGGTATATGGGAATTTTTGCGGGAACGGCTATTTTGGCAAATATACTTCAGTACAAACCCCTACTTTTATTCGAAAATTTTTACAGAAATGGCAGTTTGATTTTTGGGGGCGGACAAGTTTTAATTCCTGCTCTTTACAATGAATTTGTGAGTTTCAAACACCAGCTTTCAGCCGATGAATTTTTGACAGGTTATGCTTTTGGACAAGTTTTGCCTGGTCCTGTTTTTTCATTTTCGGCTTACATTGGTTCCTTGTCGATGCGTTCGAGCCTTTCTGAATCGATCATAGGGGCGATCATTGCCACTACGGGTGTGTATCTACCGGGTACTTTGCTGATTTTGTTCGTGATGCAGTTTTGGGATAAGTTAAAAGAATATCGAATCATTCGGGCTTCTTTGGAAGGAATCAGTGCGGCAAGTGCGGGTATGATTTCAGCGGGAAGTTTTATTTTGAGTCAGAGTTTAAACCTTGATATTGAAACACTTGGCATGATTGCAGGCACTTTTTTGATTTTGTGTTTTACCAAAACTCCTATAGCCTTAGTCTTTTGATTGGTTTGATTTAAGGAGATTATTTTTTCCAAAAAAGGAAGGAATTTGCGTTTTTCTACCAAGATGTAGCACCTACGGTGCTACTTTTTTTTCGTAATTTATTGAAAATCAAAGTTTTACTTCTCTATGCTTTTTATTTTGAACCCCATGATTCGTATCAATAATGAATCTTTTAGAAAGTTCGAAACTTTCCAATAACTTCATTTTATACTGAAACTAAATTGGTTTTTTCGTAAAACGAAATTCTTGTTCGTTTCTGTGGCGAACAAGAATGTTCGCCCTACAGAACCACATTTGATTGAGTATAAAACTAAATTGGTTTTTTCGTAAAACGAAGTTCTTGTTCGTTTCTGTGGCGAACAAGAATGTTCGCCCTACAGAACCACATTTGATTGAGTATATTCAAATCACAAAAAAAAACTGCCCAATAAAATCGGGCAGTTTTTCAGTATGTAAGTAAGGTTGGTTAGACTGGTTTTGCTTATTGTTTGATGATTCGGCGGGCGGCTCTTTTGCCATCTGCCTGCAAATCAATTAGATAAACACCTTTGGATTGGTTCGACAAATCGATTTCCATTTTGAAAGAACTGCCTTTGGTTTTGTATTCACCAACGATAGCCCCTACGCTATTATAAATTCGAAGTGTCCAATCGGTGCTTATTTGTTCTTTGACTTCTACCCAAATGCGATCTTTGCTTGGATTTGGATAAACTTGTAGATCGTTTTTCAACCAATCGCTTTCATTGGCAACAGGTTTTTTGACAAAATAAGGGGAAGAAAGCGCTCCTTTTCTCGTACCCATTTTGATATAAGCCCGCACCGATTCGAGAGAAGCAACTGCCGCACCTTTGCGTAATTCATCAAGATTGACACAAACTTTGTTGTCTGTGGTCAAAACTTCTACATTATTAAAATACCAAATTACTTGGTAGGACACATTCAAATCCGCAGGAACATTCCAATTAAAATAAGGATCGCTATTAACCGAATTGTTACTGGACTGTGCCGAAGACAAACGTGAAACGCAGAAAGTATTTTCTTTTTGCTCAAAATTGAACGGAGAAGGCGGTTTTGGATACAGTGTAACCGTTACGGCTCTTGTATTACTCTCAATAAAAGGCAGACGATAACGGATTTTGACTTGGTATTTATTCGAAACACGCGTATTATAAGGAATACCGATCCTCACTTCGCCGCGCGTAATCCAACCTGTGGCTATGGGTTCTGTACCAAAAACGCCGTTTTCGTCAGAAAGGAACAAGCTAAAACGATTATCAAAATAGTTAAACGTACCATTTTCACGATATTTGATGGTCATGTAATCCCCATCATCTGTTACGCTTACGTCCGTGATTTCCAAATAACCCGCTACGCCAAAAGTGCGTCTGACGGCTGTGGCGGCTTCATACGAATTATTACCTTCTTGATAAGCAATCACTTCGACATCACCTGAACCCGTCAAAGTCAAAATATTTCCTGAAATAGTTCCTGCATTGCTTGGGTTGAGTTCATAACGAATGGGCAAACCCGCACTCGAACTTGCTCCTAAAACTATAGTCAGCCCCCCAGCGTTAGCCCCCATGTTTTGGTTTGGAATGGCTGGAAAAGTAATGATTTGCGAACCTCTGCCAATATTGAAAATACGGGTAATTTCTGTTGGTTCGTAAAAATCATTCCCTCGCTGGCGAATACGAAGCGTTACTTGCCCCATACCCAAGAATTTGAGTTGTCCATTGATCAGCTGTACCAAATTCGAACCTGAAACAATTTCGTATTCGAGAGGATCGCCCGAAGTAGCACTGCCAATATTAAGGTTAAAGTCTGGATCACCTACTTTTTTGCTTGTGATTTCAGGATAGGTAATCGTTTGAAGGGCTTTTCCAACGGCAAACGTATATTCTACTTCATTAGATTTATTACTTGTGGCGGTAGCAGGATAGAAAACACGCAGTCTTACGTTTCCTACAAACCTACCCAATTTGATTCTCCCATCAGCCGTTTTGCTTGCTCCGCTTAATGCAGGTTCGGCAATTTCAAAATCCAAGCCACTAAGCCCAAAATCGGGTATAAAATCGGCATCTGTCCAACGTCTGGTCGGAGTGGGTCTCAAACTGCCTGCCGTCAAAACAGGAGTCTGTCTGACAACATTGATCTTGATAGTGAATACGTTACCGCTTCGGTCAGTGAAGGTAATGTCTTGTGAGCCTAATTGGGAAGGAGTAAAAGAAATACCTGATCCACCTTGTCCAAAATTTCCGCCTGTCATCTGGCTGATGAGCAAACCGATAGGAATAGGTTGTCCAAAAGGGAAATCACCTGGGACTGTAACGGTTTGTCTGTTGATCAGGGTAGTGGGCGTACCGTTAATATTCACTACCAAAGTTCCGCCTGAAGGCAAAGGAGGCGAAGGTGGTACAGCAGGTGGCTCAACTACCGCAAAATTAGGCGAAAGCGTCAAAGGCTCATTTGGAATGGGAATGGTGAAAGTACCTGACCTACTTCCAAAAGGGCTATTTGCTCGGAGTTTTATTTTGAACGTAATTTCATCATTCGGATTCAAAACCGTAGGCAAACCTGTCGGTGGGACAATCTCAAAATCGAGTGGAGAAAGCCCCGCTATTGAGCTAATAAAAGGATTCGGAATAGTGGGACTCGTCAGACCAATATTTTTGATGGTAAGGGTAAATTCGGGTTGTCCGTTCAAAGGAATCGCCCCAAAATCCAGACGACCATCAGGGCTAACGGCTACGCCTGTACCTGTAATTTGCAAATTGTTTTGAACAAAATTAATTGCCAAATCATTTTTTGTTATCCCCGCAATCCCTACAGCCGAGTTACTTGCAAAGGCTGAAGCATTAAACTGAATCCCTACATTATTTACATTGTTGGGGGTTCTGTGTGCCGTAGCATTTCCTGTAAAGGTCAAAACGGCTTGATTTGGGCTTATTTTTGTCAAAATAGGAGTCAAACCCGCAGGCACATTACTTGGAGTAAAAGCACCCGCAGGGAAAGTCGATCCATTGGCAATGCCCGCAGGGAAAGTTTCTGTGCCAAACAAATTGATTGTGATCGAACCGCCAATCGAACCATTATTAGTCAAATTTTCGGTCAAACTTGATGTAAGGTATTGAATCCGTTTGGTAGTCAGCGTATTTTCACCTACTGTATATTTGGTAAAAATAGTGGCGCCGTTGGTTGTTACGCTACGTGCCGAAAGATCAGCCGCCGTACCAATCGCATTCCAGCTTGTTCCTCCATTATCCGTTCGGTAAAGTTGAGCATCGGCAATCGTAACCAAATTATCATTGTCCGATAACCAATTAAATGTCAGGTTCGAAGCCGCAGGCGTTTGGGCGTTGAACGTCCATGTGCGTTGAATACTTTGCGTATAGGCACTCGGAATATTCGTAGCTTGCGAAGCAGGAGCTGGCGTAGTTCCCGCTTGGCGAATCACCTGTACCGATCCCAGCGTGTTGGTAGTGGCTACAGTTACGCCCATACCCCCAAACGTTTGGGTAGTATTGTTAATAGTCCGTGTGCTTTGCAAGAAACCTGCCGCATATCGCCCATTCGCCTCACCTGTTACAGTGGCTGTGGGTTCAAGTTGGGCATTTTGGTTCGCATAGAGCATACCCGCCACGAAATTCAGATTATTATACACCGTAATAAATTGGGTGGTCAATGCCTGCCCTGTATTCATTTGCATATTAAAAAAACCTGTTTTTTGAGTTCCTCCGATGGTATAAGCCCCACCCGTACCCCAAAAAATGACCGTTCCCGATGCAGGATCGAGCGCGACTGCCGTATTGTTATTTGTCCAATTTCCCGCTTGGTAAATTGTCCCGCTATTGCCTATTGTTCCGCCTGCGGATAGTTGCGTTTCGCCCCCTACATACAAAACCGCACCCGTCTGAACGGTAACAGCGGCTTGATTAAAAAGGGTTTGGGCAAAACTACCAGAGGAAAACAACAGAACGGCTATGAGAAGATGAAATATTTTTTTCATGAGCCTTTTAATTTTTTTTGAATATTTTTAAAAAGAAAACCCCTATGCTAAATCCTTTCCCCTATTGGGAAAGGACTTTTGTTTCCCCTCCCTGTAGGGGAGGGGGCAGGGGCTGGGGTTGTATTTAGTCTTTTTTGGCTTTAGCATTGATTTTCAAAGCCTCCTCGATTTTTTCCAAACGGCTTTCCAAACTTGCCGATTTCGATTTCAAATCCGAGTTTTGGCTTTTCAACCCTGCATTTTCTGCTTTCAAAGCATCAATTTCGCCTTTCAATTCTTTCACAGCCTCGATCAACACTGGAGCAAGGCGGTCGTAGGTCAAAGACAAAGTACCCATTTCGTCTTTAGCAACGTTTACCAATTCAGGCAATACGGCTTGAACTTCTTGGGCAATAACCCCAATCTCACGATGGTTCTTGTCGTTTTTGAAATTATAGCTTACCCCTCTGATTTGACCAATTTTATACAAAGCATTTTCGATAGGTTTGATGTTTTCTTTCAAACGAATATCCGAATTTGCCGCCCAAGAAGTAGCCGCAAAAGTCAATTTAACACCATTTGAACCATTTACTACGAGCAATTCATTGGCGGCTATATTATGCTGAATA
>JAAFHK010000227.1 GCA_013297565.1 Cytophagales bacterium | reverse complement strand
CCGCTCTTCCGATCTTTCAGTATCGCGCTTAAAACTTTCGTTGCCAGTCGAACGCTGGATCGGAATCCGTCCGCCTTCTTCAGTCCCAATGCCCAAACAGTACAAACGAATGCCTCTTTTTTTCATTTCTTCAGCCGCTTCGCTGGCATCTTCGCCAAAATTCTCCCCATCACTCACCAAAATTACCATTTTCGAAAGTTGCTTATCTGGAGCATTCGGAACAGTATTTCCTGTTTCGTGCCTGTCCATAGCGGTTCGCAAAACCAAACCAATGTCGGTGGTTGCGCCTGTGGGAAACAAATTGGTTGAAAGCGTTTCCAAAAAAAGCGACAAAGCACTTTGATCATAGGTTAGCGGACACTGCACATCTGTTTCGGAGGCAAAAATGATCAAGCCTACCCGATCAGAAGAAAAATTACTGATCAAATTTTTAAGTTCGAATTTGATTTTTTCCAAACGAGACGGCTGTATGTCAGTGGCGTTCATGGAAAGGGAAAGGTCAATGGCTAAATAAATATCCTTGCCAACCGTTTTCAATTCCCTTTTTGCCTCACCAAAAGCGGGACCCAAAAGGGCGATCAGCAAGAGGAGAAAATACGTGCCTCTCAAAAAAAGTTTGATAAAAACTCGATTGGCGGAACTTTGCAAAACCAAAGAAATATGCCGTATTTTGGCTAAATAAATCAAATAAGCCAAGACAAAAATACCTGCCAATAAATATTCGGTCAGACCCAAATCTCTATACCAATTCATATCAAATGTGGTTTTTTGGCAAAGTTAATTCATTATTTGTATTTTTATGGCATGAGGCGGAAAAAGATCGTCTGTTTGGATTTTTTCATCATTAAACCATTTGGGCGGAACTATCAAGATTTTTTCTGGATTGGGATTGAGCCAAGCTCCCCACCAGCTAAAACTGCTATTGGCAATGATCTGGTGCTTACAGGCGCTCATGAGTTGCAGATCGCCCATATTACTGCCCGAATCAATGTAAATATGGGGAAAGTTTAATTTCAAATTCGTTTTACACCAGTCAATATCGTCCGAAAAAATAAAAAAATGCGGATTTGATATTTTTTGATTGATTTCAGAAATTGCTTTTTGATAATAAAGAATAGAACATTGGTAATAATGCTGAATCACTGAAAGTTTTTGGACATAATCACCACGCCGCAGGTGCAAGGCTACGGATTCGGTTTCTTTTATTTTTTTGTAAAAAAAGGCATTTTGTCCTTCAAATGAATTTTTGAAAGTAAAAATTTGGCGAATTTCTTTTTCGTAATCCTGCCAATAGCGGTAAGTCTGCCAATAGCCCTCAAGGTACAAATTTTCATTTCCGTAGCTTTGTAAAACTTCGGGATCAAAATGAAAAATTTTTTCTTTCAAAACCCTGAATTTACCTTTTTTAAGCATTTTTTTGAGCCAATTTCGTGGAAAAAAAGCATTAATCTCTTGAGCAGAAGCCAAATTGTTAAGCCCAAAATAGCCTAACTCGAACTTGCGATCAGGAAAATGAATGTATTGCGAGGCATCAAGCTTGAGTTCTGTAACATTTTGTTTTTGCAGGGCATAAGCAAAAGCGTATTGGAAAAGTTGATTTCCCAAACCACCAATTATTTTGGCAATGATCATCAGGTTTTGAATTTTTTACGAATGTAGAAAAAACATTGGGAAATGATTTTTTTATAAAATATCGTATTTTTGGAAAAATTTTGATAAAATCCTGAAATATACTGAAACTAAATTGGTCCTTGGTCGTAAAACGAAGTTTTTGTTCGTTTCTGGGCGAACAAGAATGTTCGCCGTACAAAAGCATTCGTTGATTGAGTAAACAGCCCGATGTTCCACTCAAGCCCCATTAATTAAATGGTTTGGAAAGTAAGAATACGAAAATTTTATCTGAATCAGGATTTTCCTAATTTAAAAATCCTGATTCTGAAAAATACTATTCCACACTCACCAAACGGTATTCTTTGCCTTTTCGGAACAGCAAATATTTATTTTTTAACCATTGCGTTTCGAGTTTTTGATCGCCTTGCTCAACCGTAATTTTTTCCTGGTTCAGGCTAATTCCGTTGTTTTTTAGCAAGCGTTTGATTTCACCTTTCGAAGTTTCCATCACACTGGCAAGCAGATCGTTTGCTGTAGCAAAAGATTCGAACTCATCTTTGCGGAATATTTTTTGCGGAACGCCCTCAAAAACTTCCATAAGTGTTTGATTATCAGTTTGTTCGAAATCCGCCAAAGTTGCCTTCCCAAAAAGTAAATTCGAGGCTTGTTGGGCTTTTTCCAAATCGGCTTTCGAATGCACCATAATTGTTACTTGTTCCGCCAAAATCCGTTTCAGCGCGTTTGGGTTTGAAGCGTGTTCTTTTTCGAGGTTTTCGAGTTCCTCTTGCCCGATAAGGGTAAAAACTCTCAAAAGTTTTGACAATTCGGAATCGGCAACATTGATCCAAAATTGGTAAAATTTATAAGGCGAAGTCATAGTTGGGTCAAGCCATACATTGCCCGATTCGGATTTGCCAAATTTCGAACCATCGGCTTTCGTGAGTAAGGGCGTAGTGAGGGCGTAAGCAGTGCCGCCGTCTTTTCGGCGAATTAGCTCCGTTCCTGTCGTAATATTTCCCCATTGGTCAGAACCGCCCATTTGGATTTTGCAATTTTTGTTGGTGTAAAGCCAATAAAAATCGTAGCCTTGCAAAAGTTGGTAAGAAAATTCGGTAAAAGAAATACCCGTTTCGAGGCGTTTTTTGACCGAATCCTTGCTCATCATATAATTAACGGTAAGGTGTTTGCCAACATCGCGCAGGAAAGTTAGGAAGTCAAAATTTCGCATCCAATCGTAATTATTGACAATTTCGGCGGCATTCTCGCCCTCGAAATCCAAAAATTTCGCTAATTGTTTGCGTATTCCTGCCAAATTTTGTTGTAAAATTTCTTCTGAAAGCAAATTGCGTTCGGCGGATTTGCCCGAAGGATCGCCAATCATGCCTGTAGCCCCGCCCACCAAAGCAAAAGGCTTATGTCCTGCCAACTGAAACTGTTTGAGCAACATGACAGTTGCCAAATTACCAATATGCAAAGACGAAGCCGTAGGGTCAAAGCCAATATAACCGCTTGTCATTTCCGAATTGAGCTGTGCCTCGATTCCCTCGATGTGGTCGTGCAACATTCCACGCCAACGCAATTCTGCTACGAAATTCTTTTTCATGAGTTTAGATATGTATTTGCGCAAAATTGCGAAAAAAAATACTTTTTGCTACTTTTTTCACAAAGCAATTTTGATTGGCAATAAAAAAGCGATTTTTTTGTTCTACAAAACCGAATTTTTTTTTATCTTTGTCAAACTACAAAAACTTAGCATTATGTTAGGCAATCTTGATAATGAAGTCATTTTTAAAAAGGCTTTTACTAATAAATTTGTTTTACAGTGTTTTGTGAAAGATATTTTTGGGATCGATTTCGAACCTGCCAAAATAGAAACAGAAAAAAGATTTAGACCCAAAATAGCCCACATCGACCTTAAATACGATATTTTTGCCGAAAGTGTGGATAAAAGAGTGATCGTGGAGATTCAAAAAGTCGATTACGATTACAATTTTGATCGTTTTCTGCTCTATCACAACATGGCAATAGCCGAACAGCAACGGAGTTCGAAAGAGTACAAAGCCGAAAAAGTCGTTTTGACGGTTATTGTTTTTACAGAAAAATACTTTAGGATTAGGGACAGACAGGGCGAGCCTGTCGAACATGATATTCTGGTAGGGAACAACAATCTTTTTACCTTTGACCAACAAGAAGTCGATGTTTTTGGGCATAAATTGATTTTGTTAAATCACCAATATTTGAAAAATACGACACCACAGGGCTATCGGGATTGGTTGCAACTGATTCGAGAATCTATCCTGCACCCCGAAAATCCGAATGTAAATATGTCGAATCAGGGAGTCAAAAAAGTATCGGAACTCATTGAATACGACAATCTTAGCCCCGAGGAACTCACCGAAAGCAAAAACAAACACGCCGCCGAAACGGTCAAAAGATTAAACGCTTTGGATCAGAAACAAAGGGAGGAAGAAGCGAGGCTGATTGCTGAAAAAGCAAAGTTAGAAGGAATGTTAGCAGGGAAACAGGCAGGGCTTTTGGAAGGGAAACAGGCAGGGCTTTTGGAAGGGAAATTAGAAGGGAAATTAGAAATTGCCCAAAAACTAAAAGCCAATGGTATTGCTTGGGAGATCATTGCCCAAACTACAGGACTTTCGATAGAGGAAATTGCAGAATTATAAAAAAAACCTCTAAGGTTTTAAGCCTTAGAGGTTTAAATTCTTTCAACTCCCCAGTTTCACACCCAAAATGGTAATATCGTCTGTTTGCTCTTTCTCACTAACCCAAGTCTTAATTTCTTTTTCGAAAGCCACTTTTTGTTCAGTTAAAGGCTTTTTTGCTATTTCATGCATCAGTTTCTTGTAATTTTTGACCATGTATTTTCGGTCGTTTTCTCCACCAAATTGGTCTTGAAATCCGTCCGAAAACAAATAAATCGAAACTTCGTCTTGCTTTCTAAAAATTACTTCATTTGATTCGAAAAGCCTTTTTTCACCTTCAGTAAGCGATTTTTCACCAATGGCTCTTTTCGTTGCTTTTATTTCCACAAATTCGCCGTTTTGTACATAATACATTGGGTTCATAGCTCCCGCATACATGAGCTTCACACCTTGCTGGTTCTCAAAATCCTCAAGGTTTTGGATCGAAACCACCGAAATATCCATGCCATCGCGGTTTTGGGTTTCTTCTTGCTTGAGAACTTGCCGTATTTTTATGTGCAGTTCTTCGAGAATCAAATTGGGCGTAGTGATTTTTTTAAATTCGACCAGTTCTTCCAACAAATTCAAACCCAACATACTCATTAGCGCCCAGGCACGCCATGCCCCGTGCAATCACCCACGCAAAGCACTTTTTGCGAATTTTCCTCCGCCACAAAATAAAAATCACCACTCACAATATAGCGCGGCATAAAAAGTACAAAGAAATTATCTGCCCCCAAAATATTTGCCATTCGATCCGCAATAGGCAAAATCGCCGATTATATCCTCTGGGCGTAGTTTATACTTGCCGTAATACCTTTGTGTTGCTTTTCTATTTTTTCTTTTTGAAGCACAATCGCCGTATTTTTTGAAGTAATTTCATCATTGGCTTTTACCAAATTTTCGTTCGTAACTGCCACTTCTTCCAAGGTTTGACGCAATTCTTCCTCACTTACCTGCAATTTTTGGTTTTGTTCGTGAATAATTAAACGCACCTATCCCGCTAATGTATTTTTCTCGCTATAAGTAACTTATTATCAGGCTTTTAGGTTCATTATAGGGAATTAGAATAATAAATATAACAATTCTTATAATGAATTTAATTGAAATCCATAAAAAGTTCAATTCCGAAAAAAGTGTATAGAGTATTTAGAGAAACTACGTTGGGGTAAAAACAAGAAATGTGCGCATTGTGGCTCGGTAAATATTCGTTATGACAAAAGCGAAAGTAGATATGCTTGCAACGAATGTCATAAAAAATTTACGGTTACGGTCGGGACTATTTTCGAGCATACACGCTACCCTCTTATGGCTTGGTTCAAAGCCGTTACCCTGATCCTCAATGCCAAACAAGGCATCTCGGCGGCGAGCATCGAACGCAACATGGGCTGTACCTACAAAACGGCTTGGTATTTGGCAATGCGGGTGCGTTGTGCCATGATTGAGGACTGCATACATTTACAACAAATTGTCGAATTTGATGAGTCCTATGTGGGCGGAAACCTCGAAAAGCCTATAAAAATGCCTCTGATAATCGGGCTACGCTTTCGCAGGTAAGTACCGAAAACAAGCGTGGTCGAGGAACAAAAAAGGCAAAAGTTGTGGGCGTAGTGGAACGAAACGGCAAAGTAGTTTTGCGTGTAGTGGAGCATATTACAAGTAAAATGCTCTTGAAAATGTTGCACGAATACGTAGATAAAGAAAATACGTTGGTTATGACTGATGAGTTTATAGCGTACAAAGCCTTTGACAAGTTTGTTGAACGCATTGCCATCGATCATAGCAAGGGTTTCTCAAAGGGGATTGTGCATATCAATACGATTGAGGGCTTTTGGACGATTGTAAAAAACAGCACTCGAGGGCAATATTTATCTGTTAGCCGTAAATATTTGCCTTTTTACTTGGTGCAAGCCCAATACATTTACAACAGGCGGAACGCCACGCACGATCTTTTTGAGGAATTTATGCAGTCTGCGGTGTCCGAACGCAAGCCTTTTTTGTACTACAAGCCCACCCGAAAAGTGAATGAAATTGTCTATCGGCAAAAACCAAAGGGTAAATGTTAGGAAAGTTCAAAGAAAAATATACCTTTGTTTTCTAATATTTTCGTATATTTGCCATGAAATTATCGCTTGATGAAATCAAAGATTGGAAAGAGTTTGAAGATTTGGCTGTGCAATATTTTAGACTACTAAAAGACGAACCCAACTCTAATTTAGTTAAAGTAGAGGCTAAATCATCAGGAGTCGGACAAGACGGAGGTTGTGATATACTTGTATCATTTTTGGTCAATGATGGAGTAAGCTCTTTTGAAAGAAAATGGGTAGTAGAATGTAAATTTCACAAATCAAGTGTAGGATTGCCCGAAATGTCTAAAGTTAATATTCCTACAATTATTCATGAACATCATGCCGTTGGTTACATACTTATTTGCAAAAATGATGTAAGCAGTGCTGTAATAAAAATGTTTGAGAACTTAAATAAAAATTGTAAATTTAAGTATGAGTATCTCATTTGGAATGGTACAGAATTTATACTAAAAACCTTTTCAAATTACACTTTATTTTGTATTTTTGTAAAAAAAACTTATGATACGAATACACTTAACGGAGGCAGAAAATGCAGAATTACAAGCCTTAAAAAAAGGGCATTCGAA
>JAAFHK010000226.1 GCA_013297565.1 Cytophagales bacterium | reverse complement strand
ATTTGCTTGCAGAGGCAAAAGAACAGCATAAAGTAGATTTTTTGCAAAGTGATGCTGCAAAAAAAGCCCGAAAAGAAAATAGAGAGCCTGACCACGAACAATCTTGGCGTGCTTTCAAAGGTAAAAATTTGGAAAAGCTAATTGAATACATCATCACAGATGAAATCCAAAATTTGGGTTTGAAAGTCATCAACGGAAACTCTTTGGAGAGGACAGAAGGCAAGAATTTGCCCGAAGAACTAAGCAAAGTAAAACGTAATTTATTGGTAGATTATGGCGAATATGGTTGTCACTTGCCCGATGTAGATTTGATAATTTACGAACCTACGAACTCTAAAATTATTGCGGTTTTGTCAAGTAAAGTAACTTTGCGCGAAAGAATAGCCCAAACAGGTTATTGGAAACTAAAATTGGTGGCAGATAACATTACTAAACACATCAAAGTCTATTTTATTACACCCGATGAAGATGGTACTTTGACCATAAAAAGCCCAACCAAAAAAGGTAGAGCAATCGTAGAAATTGATACAGATGGTTGTTATGTTTTGAGCGAAACCAATATAGAGGAAAGTGATAAAGTAAAAATGTTTGATAAGTTTATTCCCGACTTGAAAAAGTTGATGAAACAATAAAAAAACAGGTAATTTTTCAAATTTATGAACTCAACTCTTGAAAAAAACACCTTTTTTATCAAAAAAACAGCACAAAACTTAGGCTTTGATTTTTGCGGAATTTCGAAAGCCGATTTTTTGGAAGAAGAAGCTCCACGCCTCGAAAATTGGCTCAACCAAAACCAACATGGCGAAATGGCATACATGGCAAACCATTTTGACAAACGCCTCGATCCTCGACTCTTAGTCCCCGATGCCTGTTCAGTGGTGTCCTTACTGCTCAATTATTATCCGCAAAACCTTGTTTTGCACCAATCGGATAATTTTAAAATCTCGAAATATGCCTACGGAACAGATTATCATTTTGTGATCAAACACAAACTCAAAAGCCTTCTTCAGGCTATCCAGACCGAAATTGGCGAAGTGGGCGGGCGTGTTTTTGTCGATTCGGCTCCCGTTATGGATAAAGTTTGGGCAAAAAAAAGCGGTTTGGGCTGGATAGGCAAACATTCGAACCTGATCAACCGCCAAATAGGAAGTTTTTTTTTCATTGCCGAACTTATCTTGGATTTGCCCCTACAGCCCGACTTACCCATCAAAGATTATTGCGGAACTTGCCGAAAATGCATAGATGCCTGTCCTACGGAGGCGATTATCGAGCCGTACATAGTTGATGGAAGTAAATGTATTTCTTATTTTACTATCGAACTCAAGAACCAAATTCCTGACGAGGTGCAAGGAAAATTTGAAAATTGGATTTTTGGTTGTGATATTTGCCAAGATGTTTGCCCATGGAACAAATTTAGCCGTCCGCACCAAACGCCCGATTTCTTGCCACCTGAAAAATTGGGCGAAATGAAAAAAAACGATTGGACGGAACTCACGGAGGAACTATTTAAGGAGTTATTTAAAAATTCTGCCATCAAACGCACAAAATTTGAGGGGCTAAAACGCAATATTCGGTTTGTAGGGTAGCAGAAAAATGCGAATTTTGATACAAAAAATGTATCATTGCACATCAAAAAAACCTTAATTCAAAAAATCATGAAAAAATTATCTTTCCTATTTGTTTTTTTCCTTCTGATCAAACCACTTTGGGCAGACGAAGGAATGTGGTTGCCTTTCTTGCTCAAACAGCTCAACGAAGCCGACATGAAGGCACGAGGCATGAAAATAAGTGCTGAAGACATTTACAGCATTAATAAATCAAGCCTCAAAGATGCGATTGTGTCCTTTGGAGGCTTTTGTACGGGCGAAATGATTTCCGATCAGGGACTTTTGCTTACCAATCACCACTGCGGTTATGGACAAGTCCAAACGCACAGTACGGTCGAAAAGGATTACCTCACAAACGGTTTTTGGGCAATGAACCGAGCCGAGGAACTGCCGAATGCGGGGCTTTTTGTGCGGTTTATTGTTCGAATGGAAGACGTAACGACGCAAGTTCTTAAGGATATTCCTACCCAACTGCCCGAAAACGAACGCCAATCCGCTATCAACAGTCGAATTGCCGAAATCACCAAAAAAGCCATTGAAGGAACGCATTATGAGGCTACGATTCGCCCTTTTTTCTACGGAAACGAATATTATATGTTTGTAACCGAAACTTTTACGGACGTGCGTTTGGTGGGAGCGCCGCCTTCCTCGATTGGCAAATTTGGAGGCGACACCGACAACTGGATGTGGACTCGGCATACAGGCGATTTTGCTCTTTTTAGGGTGTATGCGGGTGTTGATGGCAAACCTGCTCCCTATTCGCCGCTTAATGTGCCTTATCGTCCCAAACATTTCTTGCCCATTTCGCTAAAAGGCGTAAAAATGGACGATTTTACGATGGTTTTTGGTTTCCCAGGTCGCACAACCGAATATTTGCCTTCGCAGGCTGTTGATTTACTGATCAATGAAACCAACCCGCACCGCATCAAGATCAGGGATTTGAAACTCCGAATTTTGGACAAAGAAATGAAAGCCAGTGATGCCGTCCGAATCCAATATGCCGCCAAATATGCCTCGACAGCCAACTCTTGGAAAAAATGGATTGGCGAAAGCAAGGGTTTGAAAAAATTTAAGGGTTTGGAAAAAAAGAAAATAGTAGAAGCCGAATTTGCCAATTGGGTTGAGGCTGATCCGAACCGAAAAGTACAATATGGGTCGCTTTTGGCGGAATTTGAGGCAGTTTATCAGAAACAAAGAAGTGTAAATCTCTCCCGAATCTACATAGACGAAGCCGTACAAGGCATAGAGTTTATGCGTTTGGCAAGCCGCCTTTCAGGTTTTGGGACAAAACCGATAGACAAAAACGATCCAAAAATTGTGGATTTTAGGAAATGGACAAAGGATTTTTTCAAAGATTTTAATTTCCAAACAGATCAAAAGGTTTTTGCAGGTTTGATGAAACTGTATTTTGAGAATACAAAAGCCGAAAATCTGCCCGCTTCGCTAAAAGAAAAGCACGCCCAGATGAAAGGTGATTGGGACGAAATAGCCGATTCGTTTTATAGCCAAACTTTGATGAGTTCCGAAGAAGCGATCCAGCAAATCTTGGACGATTACAGCGAAAACAATATTGACCGTTTGTTGCACGATCCTGTTTTTGCCCTTTTCAAAGAAATTCAGGCTTACGATCAGGCAAAAATAGCCCCTGTGATGAAAGAAACCAACGATAAAATTGATGGTTTGATGCGGACTTATCTGCGCGCTTTGCGCGAAATGCAAACCAAACGTAAGTTTTATCCCGATGCCAACAGCACCTTGCGGGTTTCCTTTGGGCAAGTCAAAAATTATACTCCAAAAGACGGAGTACAATATTTGCATTATACCACTTTGGACGGAATTATGGAAAAGGAAGACCCTGAAAATGAGGACTTTGTAGTTCCTACCAAACTGAAAGAATTGTATGCAAGCAAAGATTACGGTCAGTATGGGGTAAAAGATATGATGCCTGTTTGTTTTACAGCTTCGAACCACACAACGGGCGGAAATTCGGGCAGTCCTGTGATCAATGCCGAAGGGCATTTGATTGGGACAAATTTTGACCGAAACTGGGAAGGGACGATGAGTGATGTGATGTATGATCCTGATATGTGCCGAAATATTGCGGTGGATATTCGTTATACGCTGTTTATTATTGACAAATTTGCGGGGGCGGGGCATCTGGTAAAGGAGATGAAAATAGTAAGGTAGGAAATCCGAACTTTCCAGAGGTTTCAAACTTTTGGAAAGTTTTTTTTCGTAACTTTGTCCATATTTTGATCAATGCCCAGAAAATATGTTTGCCTCGCTTATCAATTTTACTTCGGTTTCTTTAATTAGCCTTTTATTGTTAGGAGGTGTTGTGCTTTTGGCGCACTACACGAATAAAAGACGAGGTAACAAAGACATACATCAGAAAGGTGAAAAAAGGGACAAACAAAAGAACAACGATAAAAAACGGCAGACGGACGAATGGGTGCAAAACACAAATAAAAAACCAAAAAACGAAAGAAAAAATGAAAAAGAAAACAGAAAACAAAATTTGGGAATACATGGATAGGGAAGCCTATCCACAAGCCCGCAAGATACTGAAAAACCATTTGAAGCGCGATAAAACGGATTATTGGGCAATGACGATGGTGGCTACGACATATTATGAAGAAAAAAAATATAAAAAAGCCCTCAAATGGTCGGATAAGGCAATGGAAATTAATGATACTGATCCTTTGGTTTTGTGGGATCGTGCCGCCCCTTTGGAGCAGTTGGGGTTTCCAGAAGAAGCTATCAAAATTTGGAAACAACTGATCGAATGGGGAGCAGAAAAAGTAGGCTTAGAATTTTGTGATGAGGGGATTGCTTGGGCAAATTCTATAATTAATGACTGTCATTATCGTTTGGCTATGACGTACAAAGAGCATGGTGATCTTCCTTTGGCACTCGAACACCTCCGAACCCACCTCAAACACCGCAAAGGAACAAAAAGCCTTTACCCATTGAAAGAGGTGAAAAAGGAATTAAAAAATTTAGAGAACGTATAGTGGTATTTTTATTCGGGATCGTCTAAATCGTAATTTTTATCAAACAAATCTTCTTGGCTCGGATTGGTAAAAGTAGGTGGAAAACCTATTTCCTATTCAGCTTTTTTGATCGCAATTAGACAGGCTTCGGGGATTAATTTATCAACCATGCGCAGCAAAGAAGGGTGATTTACCAAAATTTTAGCGATTTCCCTTCTTGCATTTTCTATACTATACTCAATCAACGAATGCTTTTGTACGGCGAACATTCTTGTTCGCCCAGAAACGAACAAGAACTTCGTTTTACGACACGAACCATTTTAGTTTCAGTATAACCTTCAAGAAATATCTTTGCTTCGTTTATCAATTCTTGCCGTTGTCCGTGTTTCACGGACGACTTCCATAATATAATATGTCGTCCGTGAGACACGGATAACGGCAACGAGATAAATAAAAGCAATTGGACAAGAAACGGCAAGCAGATGAATGGATACAAAATACGAACAAAAAACCTCCGCACACCTCCGCACACACCTAAGCCACCGAAAAGGAACGAAAAGTCTTTATGCTTTGAAAGAGGTGAGGAAGGAATTAAAAAATTTAGAAAAAATGTAACGGCGAATTTATTCGCCGTTTTTTTTTACTTTTTTACGAATTTAATTTCCTCAAAATCAAGGACTTAGTTAATTTATCAAAAATTAACTTAAAAATTTTATGATTTCCATGCAACCCTTTTTTGGGCTGCTGGGTCATAGGTTCGTAAAAGTGGGCATACCTACGAAGGTTACAAAATGTAAGGTTTTTGTAGAAATTAAATACACAAATTTTGCAAACTTCGATTTATGTTTTACTTTTGCAAGTATTTTTTAGTTTTTTAATAACTTAATCAAATTTAAAATTCCTATTCTATGAACAGTAATTTATTTAGGTACTCCAACCGCTTTATGGCAGTAGCAGCAGCTGCTGTTGTATTTGCGTCTTGCGAGAAAGACCAGTTCACAGAGAAAAATGCCCTTGATTTGGATCTGATGAGATTGCGTGTACAGGACTCTATTGCGAACGTAGTTCGTACTGCCCAGTACCGTCAAGACATCAAAGTAATGCAGTACCAACGCATGATCGACTCATTGACAGCGATAGACGCAGGTGGTAAAGTTTATTACTCTCTTATTCCTTACAACGGTACGCTTGGTGTTACTTCATCAGGTGGTCGTAACGAAGGTATCACTACAGCTAAAGCTACTGCTTTTGCTGGTCAGTCTAAAGAAGCTGCTCCTGTAGCTTTCGAAGCTACTTCTAGAAATGGTGTGTATGTGTTCCCTGCTATGTATTCAGGTGAAGTTACCGTAGCTGTTGAAGCTCCTGGTTTCTCTACTTTGAACTACACTGCGAACCTTACTCCTGATGGACCAGTAGCTAACGGTAAAGTTGTTTATGTTGGTAACGTAGTACCTATGTTCGAAACAGGTACTGGCGAAACTGCTACTAACTTCACTAAAACTGCTCGTATTCAAGGTCGTGCTTGGGTAGAAACTAACATCACTAACGGTGTGGAAGAACCTATCCCAGATGACGCTAACTACGCAGTTACTGTACAAGTAGATACTGAAAGAGGCGGAGTATTCCGTACTCGTTTTATCCAAGAAGGTAATGACGAAGGACAAGGCGTAACACAGACCAACAACGGTTCTGCTTCTACTACTCGTTCGGGCTTTATCCAACGTTTTGCTTATGAGTTCGCTGAACGTGGCGTGGCTAACCAAAACGTATTGGGTCGTACTTTGGTACGTGGTGGTGCTTACGCTGTATTGTCTCCTGCGTCTATGTCAGGTCTTCCTATCAAAATGGAATTTGATGAGTTCGCAGCTGATCGCGTTTTCTTCCGTAACGATCAAGTAGTTACTGCTCGTCACATCTACGGACCAAACGTACAAGCTGACTTAGTACCTAATGGTGTTACGCAACCTTCATTGACTTTCCAAGCGGTACAAACTGCGGCTGAAGCTACTGTAACTTATGTTCCTTTCTCAGTAGGTACTTCTTTGCGTAGTGATATTGGTGTCAATACACCAACTGGTATACCTAACACTGCGGTTATATCAAGCTTTTTGCCTGATTTCGGTTCGCCTACTATTCGTCGTAGAGTAACTACGATTGGTGGTACTGGTGATTTTTCACCTATCGTAGCCGTTACTGGTACTGGTACTGGTGCAGCTGTAGAAGCTACCAACGCAAGAACTCCTAATGCTAACGGTACAAGAACTCGTACTGCTGCAAGTTGGGATTTCCAAAACCCTACAGGTACTGCCAACCCAAATACTTTCACGAGTGCTGGCAATACAAACGGTCTTACTCCTGCTGTATATGACTTCAGAGTAAGCGCAGCGGGTACTGGTTATACTGCTGATGCTACAG
>JAAFHK010000225.1 GCA_013297565.1 Cytophagales bacterium | reverse complement strand
TAGGTATTACCGTTTAGGGAACATATCCAACTAACTCTTTGTAAATCAATGGTTTATGATTGAGCATTCTCAAAATCAGTTTCTCAAACATACTTTCAGGGAAACTCCTCCGATTGAATCGATAATGAAATTCATCAAGATAAGCCTGCGTATGCTTGTGGCTACACCATCGATGTGTCCCACGCAACCAAGATTTCAAATTGGAAATAGGCTGGTGCATTCGTTGAAAATTCTGTTTCTTATCCGATTTTTCTTGTTCCAAATGTGGATAGCTTTCTTTCAAAGGTAAATACCCTCGCCATTTATCTGTTTTGATAAATGCCTCATTATCAATATGTTTTTCAAAAATTTTTCTTAATTCTTGCCCCGAACAATTCTCAATTTGCGTGGCATAAGCCCTGCCTAATTGCTCGCCACGAATTTCTAAAGCGATCACAACAGGCGTTTTTTCTTCCAAGGAACGACCTTTTTCACCCTCGTCGTAGCCACCAATATAGGTTTCATCGACCTCTATATTGCCTGTAAGCGCAAAATTTTCCGTACTTTGCATCATTTCTTGGACTTTGCGTTTGAAACCCCAAGCCGTATTTTTTCGCAAGTCCAAATCCCGAGATAATTGCATAGCCGAAACCCCTTGTTTCTGGCTAATTACCTGATACACAATCCAAAATGCTTTTTTAATTTCAAATTTCAGTTTATGAAACAATGTCCCTGCTGTAGGTGATTCGTCATAGCCGCATTTGGAACAGCGCCGAGCAGAAGGCAGTCCGCCTTTGCCGTATTTGGCATACGCACAAGGAGAACAAATGTAGGCATTTTGCCATTTCAATTGGGCTAAATATTCATAGCAAGCCTCATTGGTGCTAAATTTCTCCATAAATTCATGCACAGCCATTCCTGAAAATAAGAGCATAGATACCTCCTTTTTTGCAAAGATACGATTTTTTACTTATTTTTGTTAGTTAAACGGTAATACCTAAAAAAGTATATTTGTAAAGAAACAGAAAAATAGGATTAGTCATTCCCTACCTTATTTTTTCATTCGACAAACAGGAATATAAGTGGAGTTATTTGATGAAACTCCTGAAAACGTACAAAATAATACCCTTAAAAAGATACGCAAATTATTTGGAATATTATTACTGGCTTAGTGAATTTTTAAAAACAGTAAAATAAAAAAGTACAAATTATTTAAAAATATGTCTAATAAAAAAAAGCGATTATATTTACTCGCCATGCTTGCTTATTCTTTCTGTTCCAAATAAATATCCAACAAGCCTTCGGGCAATTCTACTTTGATAACTTGCTCATTTTTAAGCACTTGCTTTATAAACTCGTCATGAATAGGAATCAAAATTTCCGCATTTTCATATTCCACGCCCAAGAGATTTTGGGCAGGCAATTCATAAATTACTTTCACCACTCCCATCTTGCCGCGCTCCGAATCCTCGATCTGCATACCGATCAATTCGTGCAAAAAATAGCCACCTTCGGGAAGTTTGGGCAGTTCGCTTAGAGGCAAAAAAACTTTCATATATCGCAGTGTATCAGCCGTTTCGACATTATCCACTCCGTCAAGTTTAACAATCGCTTTATTGGCTTGAATCGATATTTTTTCGACCAAATATGGAACTAATTGGCTTTCTTGTTCCAAAAAAAGATGTTTTATTTTTTTGTAATGTTGCGGATTGTCGCTATCCATAAAAAGCAATACCTCGCCTTGAACGCCCTGCGGTTTGGTAATTTGTCCTAACTCAAAACAATCGTCTTTTTTCATAAAAATAAGAATGGGATATTTTAGAAAACAAAGATAGGAAAAAGGCTAAAATGTTTGTTAGATTTGCTTCATTTATAAAAAAATCCGTATGCATTTTTGGAAAGAAAAAATAATACAACCTTTACTGCAGTTCTTAAAACAAGGTGTTACGCCAAAAAAAATGGCTTTGACCTTAAGTTTGGGTTTGGTTTTCGGCATTTTTCCCGTCATAGGTACTACTACACTACTTTGTACGGCTTTGGCTTTGATTTTTCGGCTCAATATGGCAATTATGCAGATCGCCAATTATTTGGCATATCCGCTACAAATTCTTTTGTTGCTTCCTTTTATGAAATTTGGAACAGAATTGTTTAGTGCGGGTACGGTTTCCTTATCTTTTGAAGAACTTAGCCAAATGTTTCAAAACCATTTTCTCAAAGCCCTCCAAATTTTGGGCATGAGCCAGTTATACGCCATATTTATTTGGGCAATACTTTCGATTCCTATAGGAATCGCTTTATATTGGCTTCTGTTTGAAATTTTTAAACGTTTTGAAAAAAAAACAGCCGTATAAAACGGCTGTTCCTTGTGCTTATTGTGTCCTTGTGGTTACAAAATTTACAACTTCACATGAACCGAAGCCCTGATCCCGAACGATTTGGCATTGGTACGGTCGAGGTAAGTTAGGCGATGAAATGCGGTAATTCGTAAAAATTTAAAAATATTCTCAATGCCATAACCTACTTCCACATAAGGGTCTTTGCCCAAACTTTGAAAGGGCTTTTGGCGAGGATCGGTTTGTACAATAAGGTCAAAATTTTCAGCCTGCACAGAACCATACAGCACATTGGCAATGACCACTTCGCGCCATTTGAGGCGGCGCAAAAGCGGAATCCTGTTAAACAAACCTCCCTCAAAATTGTGTATCAAATTCAAAGAAACGTAACGGTCGCTAATAAACTCAAAATAATTCATCAAATTGAACGAAAAACGATTGAAAAACGGAGATTGGTTTCCTAAATGTGTTTCGAGCAAAGGATAGGGTAAAGTGGTCGGAATATAAGAAGCGTAAATGGTGTAAAAAGTGCGTCCCCAACCGCCTAAACGGGCATTGTGTGTCCAGCGAAAGAAAAATTTATGATAGCTCAAATCACTCCCCAACAAGCCCCGCAAACCCATGACATACTGAAAAGTAATAACAGGGCGATTGTTTGTCCCCAAACTTAGCCTCGAAAAACCATCTCGGAAGGCGTTTTCACCCACCGCCCAACGGCTCTCGAACAACAATTCTGTAGTACGAAAAGCCTCTTTTAAATTTTTATCTCCTTGTGTGTCAATATATTGGAAAGGAAAAAGTGGAGTAATTTTTTGTTGCACTATGCCGATTTTTTGGGTAAAACCCCTAAACATTTCGGACATAAAAATCATCTCATTCTTTTGGTGTAAAAAAGGACGGCGGCGTTCAATATTGCCCCAAACAGTAAAAGCACGGAAAATAGCATCATTTTGCGTAAAATCCATATTGTTATCCTTAAAGACTTCACTAAAAAAGGCAACTTGGTTCAGATCGTCCGTACGGATTAGGCTCACCTGCGTCCAAGGGCGTTTGGCAATCATATAATCCGTTTGAAGCCTATATTTGAAGCGTCTATCCCCAAAACCATAGGCAGCATAGCCTTCAAAACGCACTTTTCGGCTTAGTTCGTTGCCTGTTCGAAAACCGATCCGTAGCCTTGCCCCTTCTACATTATTATACGCAAAAGTATTTATATAAGTACCCAATGACCATTTATCAAAACGTTTGTAACCATTGATCAAAATATCAATGACCTCCACATAAGACCGCACAATGGGTAGTTTTTTAATGGTATCAACCATTTGGAAAATTTGCTTTTCCTGTTTGGTTAGCGAATCATGGCGGTTTTGCTCCCAATAAATTTCACTTAATTCTTTTGCATCGGGTGCAACCGTTCGGCGTTCTTTATAAAAATCAGTTTCGAGAGGACGATCTCCAAGAAAATTTTTGCAAGAAACATAGGACTTGACCAAAAGCCCCGCCGAATTTGCTTTGATTTCAGCAACATCAATCAAAACCCTTGTTCGAGAAGGTAAATAGCCAAAATCTTTCCCAACTTTGACACATTCTTGCTGTATTTTTACCTTCTCAATAAAATTCATATTTGCCTCTTTGCCCAATTTTACGTCTATTTGGCGCAGGGCAAAAGTCGAATCCTCGATCCACATAATGCCCGTAAAAGCCAAATCTTGCGGGCGTATAGCTTTGAATTTAATTTCATAACACGGCACACCTGCTACAGTAACTAATGAATCCCTCAAAGTATAATCATAATATTGCCTCCAGCTATCAGCAATGGGCGAAACAATGTCTTTATTGAGGATTTTGAGCCAGTCGTCATAGAAATTATAACTTTGGAAAGTCGTAGCAATTACCTGCGACATGAAGCCATTATTGTCGAGCAGAATACCCGTAGCTTTGCTTTTATAGACTATTTCAGTAGTTTTTTCAGGATTTTTTCGGTGATAGTATTTTGACAGTTCTTCGGAAATATACATAGGAACTACCCTGCCGCCGTCTTCGTCTGTAAGTTTGCCAATGCTATCAATAGCGGCAATTATTTTTCGGACAAGTTTTTTCTTGCTCATGCCTTCGCTAAGGTTGTCGGCATTGAGTTCTACACGACTGTAGCGGTCGTATTCGTAGGCTTGTAGCGAATTTTGGGCATCATTTTTTTTTCTGTTCCGCACCACAGCCCGCAAAATATCCCAAGCAGGATTTTCACGCTTGGCAGAAACCGTTACCTCCTCCAGCTTTTGGGCATCGGGAAGCAAATTAAAATTGATTTCTTGAGTTTTTCCTTTCACCACAGGGCGTGCCTTGGGGCGGTAGCCAATGCTCGAAGCAACCAAGGAATCGGTCGGTGTAGTGCTTGTAATGCTGAAATAACCGTCAAAATTGGTCGTTGTGCCAATGTTTGTACCTTTGAAATAGACATTGACAAAGGGCATACCTTCGGAGGTTTCACCATCAAGCACTTTGCCTGTAATCACCGTTTTGGTTTGGGCAAAAAGGCTAAAAGGAACTAAAAAACAACAAAAAAGAAATGTTGTAAGGGTGTTTTGGGTGTTGGTGCTACGGCTATTTTGCATTTGCTTAGATCGGGAATATTTTTTGATAATGACCGCAATTATTATGCAAAGATACGAAAAAGTGCAAAACTTGTTAGTTAATTAAACTCTCAAAATTGAGAAATTTTCAAAATTTATTCCATCACATCGGGTTTCGCTTGCGAAATATCTTTTAAAATTACGGTTTGGATTGTGCGATGTTGTATCTTTGTAATAGTAATTTCATAATTCGAAACCGCTATTTTTTCATTAATTTTAGGTATTCTATTAAAATGATAGAATAGAAGTCCCGACAGAGTAGTGTAGTTTTCGTTCAGTGGAAAAGAATGTGGTAAATATTCATTGATGCTACTCAAAGGTTGGGTAGATTGGACTAAAAAAGTGTTGTCATCTTTTTTATCAACAATTGGTTTTTCGTCATCATTTTCGTCCTGAATTTCGCCAACCAATTCTTCCAAAATATCTTCCAAGGTGATCATGCCCTGCGTTCCCCCAAATTCATCGACAATAATTGCCAAATGAATATGCTGTTTTTGAAATTCCGCCAATATTTCACTGATTCGTTTGTTTTCATATACATAATAAATCGGGTGGAGGAGGTCTTTGACCGCAAAATCGGGTTTGTAAAAATGGGCTTTGTAGAGTTCTTTCGAATAAATAAAACCAATCACATTATCAATCGTGCCTTGATACAAAGGGATTCGTGAATAGCCGTTTTCAAGCACCTGTTGCATAATTTCTTGGTTTGGCAGACTTACATCAAGGGAAAAAATTTGCTGACGCGGCACCATAATTTGGCGCGCATTGTGGTCATTAAAATCAAAAGCATTTTTGATAATTTCGTAATTTTCGTCCTGAATCGCACCGCCTTCCTTGCTTTGTTTGACCAACAAACGCAACTCATCAACGCTATGAATTTCGTGTTCGCCCATAGGTTGAATCCCAATCACATTCAAAAAAACATTGGAAATAAAATTCATGAGCCAAATAAAAGGGCGAAAAACCACAAAAAAATAATAGAGAGGAAAAGCAATAGCAAGGGTCGTTTCTTCGGATTTGCGGATGGCGATGGATTTGGGGGCTAATTCACCAAAAACAATATGCAAAACGGTAATGATAAAAAAGCCAATCGGCATCGAAATCGTGTGTAGCAAGGTTTCAGAAATCTCAATATTCATTGCCGCCAAACTACTGGCAATAATTTTGGCAACTACAGGTTCGCCCACCCAGCCCAAGCCCAAACTCGCCAGTGTGATTCCCAACTGCGTAGCGGACAAATAGGTATCCAAATGATTGATAATATGAATGGACTTTTTGGCTAAATTATTGCCCTGCTGTGCCTTGAGATGGATTTGTGAGTAGCGGACTTTGACAATCGAAAACTCGGCGGCAACAAAAAAACCGTTCAAAAGAACTAAAAACAGAGTCAAAAATATTTCGAAAAGCATACTATTGTAAAAAATGATGTAAAGCAAACGTAAAACGAACATTCTTGTTCGTTTCTGTGGCGAACAGGAATGTTCGCCGTACAAATCCATTTTGATTGAGTATAAAAAAGATTTACGACAAAATTAGTAAAAAAAGGTAGATAATTAAAATCACAAATAGGATAAAATAAAAAGCCCTTGCCAAATAAGTTTAGCAAGGGTTTTTAAATGTAACATAGGCTATGAGTCTGTGTTACAATTTACGACTGTTTCACTTTTTTATCAGAAGGAACTTTGATTTTGGCATTTTTTTCGATTCCTGAAAGAACTTCTACATTAATTCCGTCCGAAATGCCCGTTTTGATCAGTTTTTTCTCAAATTTCTTTTCGCCTGCCTCAACTTCCACGAAAATACTATCTTTTTGGAATTGAACCAAACTTTCCTTAACTGCCATCACGTTTTCCTTGCGTTCCAGTACAATATCGGCATTGGCACTATAGCCCGCCCTGATAAAATCGCCTTGTTCCAAAATCACCTGTGCCTTGATCTGGAACTTGATCGCCCCTTCGTCAAGCGTACCCTTCGGAGCAATATATTCCAAATTGGCTTTGAAAGTTTTGCCTTCGATAGCCCCAATCGTAAGGTCAAGATTCATGCCTTCTTTGAGTTTGCCCACTTCCGATTCGTCTATTT
>JAAFHK010000224.1 GCA_013297565.1 Cytophagales bacterium | reverse complement strand
CCTTCGCCGCGATTGTTACCGCCGCCTTCGTCCGAACGCATGGTTGATGGGTCTTTTTTGGCTTTAGTTTCCATTGGGGTAAGGTCGCGTTTTCCATAGACTTCGCCTTTGAAAATCCAAACTTTTACCCCAATTTTACCATAAACTGTATTTGCTTCGGCTGTTGCGTAGTCGATATCGGCACGCAAAGTATGCAAAGGCACACGACCTTCCATAGCAATTTCGCTACGAGCCATATCAGCCCCGCCCAAACGACCAGAAACACGAACTTTGATGCCCATAGCACCCACGCGCATAGCATTACTGATAGCTTGTTTGGTAGCTCTACGATACGAAACCCTTGATTCAAGCTGTTGTGCTACTGTAATAGCAACCAACATAGCATCGATTTCAGGACGTTTGATTTCGTAGATATTGATTTGTACCTCTTTTTTGGTAATTTGTTGCAATTCCTGACGGATCA
The DNA here is from genome assembly GCA_013297565.1 of Cytophagales bacterium. Lineage (GTDB taxonomy): Bacteria > Bacteroidota > Bacteroidia > Cytophagales > Thermoflexibacteraceae > JAAFHK01. The sequence goes on along the minus strand of JAAFHK010000224.1, from coordinate 6,568 downwards.
TTTCAACTTCGTTACCACCTCGACCGATGACAACTCCAGGGCGAGCCGTATTGATCGTGATAGTGATTCTTTTGAGGGTGCGTTCGATAATTACTTTCGAGATAGCACCGCGCGGAATACGACCAAATAAATAACGGCGTATTTTTTCGTCTTCTACCAATTTTTCCGAAAAATCTTTGCCACCGTACCAGTTCGAATCCCAGCCTCTTACGACTCCCAAACGGAAGCCAATAGGATTAACTTTTTGTCCCATGTTTTTTTAGTGTTTTTATGCTTTAGTAACGTTAGGCATGGCATCAACAACTATCGTTACGTGATTCGAACGCTTTTTGATGCGGTTAGCTCGACCTTGGGGAGCAGGGCGCAAACGTTTAATAGATGCTCCTTCAGTCACAAAAATCGTTTTCACGTAGAGTTCTACGTCTTCGATTTTGCTTTCAGGATTTTTTTGTTCCCAATTCGCAATAGCTGATTTTAGGAGTTTTTCCAAAGGAGTAGCGCCGTTGCGTGGCTCGAATTTTAAAATATCGAGTGCTTTACGAACGTTTTTTCCTCTGACCATATCAGCTACCATACGCATCTTGCGAGGCGAAGTTGGGTAGTTTCGCAAATGGGCTACGGCTTCTTTGATTTGCGCTTGCTGTTCCGTAGCATTTTGATTTTCTTTTTCCACTGTTTTTTACCTGTTTAAAGAGTAAAACAATTAGGCATTATTTTTTGCCTTTGTCTTTTTTGTTTGTATGCCCACGGAACGTGCGAGTTGGAGCAAATTCGCCAAGTTTATGACCTACCATGTTTTCGGTTACATAAACAGGAATAAATTTATTGCCGTTATGTACTGCGAAAGTATGCCCGATGAAGTCAGGAGATATAGTTGAACGGCGAGACCACGTTTTGATGACGTTTTTCTTGCCAGCATCATTCATTTTGTCGATTTTACCTGCAAGGTTAAAATCGATATAAGGACCTTTTTTTATCGACCGTGCCATTATTTCTTCCTTCTGCTAATGATTAGACGTTGAGAATGTTTGTTTTTGTTACGGGTTTTTCTGCCTTTAGCATACAAACCTTTGCGCGAACGTGGGTGTCCGCCTGAAGCGCGACCTTCGCCACCGCCCATAGGGTGATCGACTGGGTTCATCGCCACACCGCGTACTCTTGGACGGCGACCTTTCCAGCGGCTACGACCAGCTTTACCAATCGTTTCGTTGAAGTGATCTCCGTTCGAAACCGTACCTACGGTTGCGTAACAACTAAGCAATACCATACGCATTTCGCCTGAAGGCAATTTGAGGATAGCATATTTGCTTTCACGACCGAGTAGTTGGGCGTACGTGCCTGCGCTACGTGCCAAACTTCCACCTTTCCCAGGCTGTAGCTCGATGTTGTGAATGATTGTACCGATTGGGATTTCGGCGAGAGGAAGCGAATTGCCAACTTCTGGGGCTATTTTAGAGCCTGCCAAAATTTTTTGTCCTACTTTTAAGCCTTCTGGGGCAAGAATATAGCGTTTTTCGCCATCAGCGTAGAACAAAAGGGCAATACGTGCGGTACGAATTGGATCGTACTCAATGGTTTTTACTGTTGCGGGAATGTTGTGCTTGTCCCGTTTGAAATCAATAATACGGTAGTGTTGTCTATGACCGCCGCCTATGTAGCGCATGGTCATTTTTCCCGTATTATTTCGCCCTCCGCTGCGCTTAAGTGGCGCAAGCAAGGATTTTTCAGGCTTTGAGGTGGTTATCTCCTCAAAAGTCGGGGCGATTCGTTGCCTTTGTCCAGGCGTAATCGGTCTTAACTTTTTGACTGCCATTGTTTTAAATTAGTATTTAGCAAAGCAAATTGTATTTTGTAACATACGCTTTAGCGTGTGTTTTTGTAGGATAAAGCCCACAATGCGACAGAATAACTCTTTGATTTACAACGATTTACTACTAATACACCGTTTTGTTTAAAAAATTCGTTCGCAAAGGTAGGAATAAAAAAGTAAAAAACAAGTTGTTATTCGTAATTTTGAAACCTTTATCCATAATTCTAACGTCATAGCATTATCACAAACAATCTAATCCAACAAAACCATGAAAAACAGTCTAAAATTAGCTATTCTTGCGTTCTTTTGTTTTTTCTTTACCAATATTTTGGCTCAAGAAAATATTGAAAATGATAGTAAAATTAGCAAAAAAAATGTTTTAAGGTTAGACATTCTTTTTCCTTCTTTGACTTATGATCGCCTAATTTGGCAAAAAGAAAAGCATAAAATGGGACTTTTGGCTGGTTTTATGCTCTCAAAAGGGTATGTTCCCGAAGGAGTTGATGATAGTAGATGGCAAAACTATTATGCAAATTTAGGAGCATACTATCTTTATGGGAAAAAAATCGACATTTGGAAATAGGCGTTCAGTATGGCTTAGCACATTATATAACTTATTTAGGAGCTTCTATTAGAGGAGCAAACTTCAATAACAGATATTCTGTGAGTGGTGGTGATCCAGATTCTTATCAACGCGTACTCAACGACCCTGAAGTAAAACGAAAAATAGAGCAAAAAGAAACTTTTTCAGCCAATAATTACACTTCCGAATCGCTATATACACAATTACTGATTTTACAAATAGGGTATCGGTATCAGCGTCAAAATGGCGGTTTCTTTTTCAGAGCTGGCATAAATCCTACTATTATGGTTTGGTATAACTCCAAGCGTCCTGCTGATTTTTATTATGTTGGCAAATCTTTAAAAACCATAGATTTAATAACTTTGCCATATTTAGGTTTGGGTTGGTCGTTTTAGGCAAAAAACATTTTCGCAAATTATTGACGTAATAGATTAAGTATATTTGTTTCATGAAATATTTACTTTTTGGCTTTTTCTGTAGTTTTTCTTTTTCTGTTTTTGGGCAAAAAATGGAAAAAGAAACTCCCATTTTGGAAAAAAAATTGGAAAAACTGCGTTTGGAATGGAATGTAGCGGGAATGTCGGCGGGTTTGGTAAAAGGCGGCGAGTTGGTTTGGAGCAAGGGTTTTGGGTATGCGGACAGGGAAAAAAAAATCGTTCCAGACACACAAACCAATTATTATGTTTCTTCTATTACCAAATGTTTTGCGGCGGTGATTGCCATGCAACTCACTGAAAAACAAGCACTTGACCTCGAAAAAAAAGCCAAAAATTATGGCGTAGTTGCTCCGAATCCTGAAGCCCAAATCAAACATTTGCTTTCCCATACTGCCCTTGCGCCCGCAGGAACTCGGTTCGCGTACAGCACCCGAAATTTTACGGTTTTGGATCAGGTTTTCCAGAAAATTACCAAAAAAAATTTTAACGAACTCGTGATCGAACAGATTATCAATCCTTTGAAACTTCCCTCTTGTGCGCCTTATTTGCTGAATCCGCAACAGCAGAAACTCCTTGACTATCAGGAAATTATCAAAAAAATGGCTGTTCCTTATGCCGTTTCGAACGGAAATTTAGTGCGCGGTCGATACCCTAATTTTTCGGGAGCAGGAGCAGGACTTTTGGCTTCGGTGGCGGGCTTGGCGAGGTTTTCGGTGGCTTTGGACAAAAACGAATTGATTAGCAAAAATTCTTGGCAAACAATGACGACCGAAGCCACAAACGGCAAGCAAAATTTTCCCTACGGTTTGGGTTTTTTCCTGACGACTTATAAAAATGAGAAAATTATTTGGCATTACGGTTATTGGGATTGTAATTCCTCAATCCTGATCAAAATCCCTTCAAAAGACATTACTTTCATTCTTTTGTCTAATTCGGAAGGCTTAGCAAAAAAATTCGATCCACAAATGATTAAAGGTGATTTGCTCATTTGTCCCGCCGCCAAATTGTTTTTGGATTGGGTTTGGGAGGATTGATTTTTGATCCTTGTGGAATATTTTTTTACCACAAGGACACAAGAAGCACAAGGAACAGCCAAAATTATTTCTTGTATTTTCCTCCCAAAACCTTTGCTTTTTCAAAGAGATTATAAGCTATTTTACCAAAAATAAATTCTTTTCGCAAGGTTTCGAACAGGATTTTCAATCCCTCTCACAGACTCGCCCCTTTGAGTTCGTCCTCTTGCACCAAATCCGCCAAACTTGTTTGTTCCAAACGAAAATCCGCAATCTTGATATGTTCGGCATCAAAGGAAATTGCCAAGAAATACACCGCTTCGGTGTGTTCTTTCATTTGTGATAAATAATTTTTTTCCTTTAATTTTTCTAAAATACTTTCCGTAGAAGCTATTTTGAACTGCATCAAATAAAGGGCGTGTTCGGTTTGGCAAGCGGCATCTATTCGGCGGCGAGTCGAAAGAATATTTGCCTGCCAATCTTTTTCTAAAGCCTTGATAATCAGGTAGAAAATTGAATAAAAATAGGCTTCTTTTTTGGGAAAATCTTGGTGATTGAGTTTTTGGAAAAAGAGATTCAGTGTATCAATAAAATCCGAAATTTTGGAGGAAAGTAAGTTATGCGAACATTTGAACAGGTATTCGGTAAGGTCGTCCTCGTTCGTTTGGGTATAAGCCAAAAGCAAATCTTTATAAAAACCTTCCTGTATTTTTTTGTTTGGATAATCCAAAATTACAATTTGATTGACAATATTTTTTTCTCGAATGGTCAAATAACCTGAACGGAACAGAAACTCAATAGTATCCAAAGGAAGGAGTTTGGCTTGGTCAATTTTGGGCAAATCCAAGACGATATTTTCGAGTTGATAGACAGGATAATTTTGTTTGGGTAACAGACTCGCCAAAGCCCAAGCCACTTGGGGATCGTACCAATAATTCCTAAACTGTTGATATTCAAGCAGATTCATCATAGTAAAAGGGTTATACATCATGTCGCGCCCATTCCATGAAAAGCCCTTGTAAAAAGACTCGATCAAAGCCCAAATATCGTGTTCTGGGTGTTCGGTGGCAAGATTTCGTAATTCGTCCTTTGCATAAAAGTTCATCTCATCGGTCGTAAAACCCGCCAAAGTGGTAAAAGAAGGATCAAAGGTAATATCTTCGCAAAAACTCAAGTCTTGCCAAAAAGAAAACTGTCCTAAATGGGCAACACCTGTAAGCCAAAAAAAAGACAAATGGTCATAAACCGAATAGATTTGGGCATAAAACGAAGCTAATATTTGCTTGTTTTGGTCTAAAATAGCGGAATTTTGCAAAAAATGGGTAATGGGCAAATCGTAATTATCGATCAGCAAAGCAAGCGGTTTGTTTTGAGCTATTTTTTGGATCAATTCGCCCGTTTGCTCCAAAAAATCTTCTGAAACAAGGTTTATTTGTGCATTTTCTGCTTGTTTTTTGATCCAAGCCGTCAAAGAATTTTCCAAATTATCGAGTTCGAGGCTTTTAAAATCCAATACAAGAACCGCATGACTTTGAGTCCAATCCGTTTTGTCCTCAATCCACAAACCCTCAAAAAGAGCTTTTTTGCGTTCTAACCAATGCTGTAAAGTGCTGATAAACAGTGATTTAGCAAAACGATTCGGACGCAAGAAAATAAAATATTTGCCTTGCTTTTGTAGCGAATTGAGGTATTCGGTTTTGTCGATATATAACTGACCTTGCTGGCGAATTTTGGCGAAATCAGTCATGACAAGCGGGATTTGTTTCATGGGATAAGGTTATTGAAACAAGATGGGGCAAAAATAAGAAAAGCGCAGCAAAATCTGAATTCTGCTACGCTTTTCTTATTTTTAAACCTACACATACCTATAAGACTTTCCAAATCTTGTAGGTTTGTAATACATTTTATTCGTTCGGATTGGCAATTATATGTCCAATATGTTTCAATGCCAAATTTTCCAGATCGTAAAAGTCATTGCTTCCCCAGCGGCTTGTTTGTTGGTGATAATGGAATTTTTCGGAGGCTAAATCATAAACCACAGGGAAATCGAACACCCCGAAGCGTTCGCGCTGCACCGAAGTAATGTAATCGATCACATCTTGCGGCACTTGCTCACTAATCAAACACGGAATCATCAAATAAGCCAATTTGTAACCACGCGGAACGGAAGTCGAAGCGGCACGTTTGGCGTGATTGAGTCCATTGCTAAGCAAATTTTCCAATTCACTTACACTGGCTTCAGGCGTATAGCGCAACAAAACCGCTTCGGAATAAAACGTTTGCCCTTTGGCAAAAAGGCGGTGTTTGGTAGCCAACAGTTCTACCTGCGCACCTGTCGAAAAGACATGATCATACGACACTTTGAAGCTGTCGGCTTCAAGGCTTTGCCCAATTCTGCGGATAAGATTAACATCTGTAAGAACCATGTAAGTAAAAAATTTAGGTGATAAAATTTTATGTTCGTTTTCTTCTATGTCTTGCGCAAAAACAAGGATACAGTAACACTTTATCTCTGTTTTATGCTTTGAGAACTACCTTTTTTTAGAATGTATTAGTTTTTTGTATCGTGTTCTTTTTTTTGAGCCTGTTTTTGTTTTTAACGCAAAAAAAAGAAATAAGTTTGATTTTTTGAACCTGTTTTTTTAAAAATTTAAAAACTAAAAAATGAATTTTATAGAAGTATAGTCAAACAAAAATTTAATTAGTACAAATAAAACTTTTTTAA
>JAAFHK010000223.1 GCA_013297565.1 Cytophagales bacterium | reverse complement strand
TTTATTGCCGCAGGTGCGTTCCACGTATCGAAGCCTTCTGATCTGATTCCCGAGTTGCAAGGGCGCTTCCCGATTCGTGTGGAATTACAACCCCTTACGGAAGCCGATTTCCGATTGATTTTGAAAAATCCGAAAAATGCCCTCACCAAACAATATTTTGCTCTCATGCAATCCGAAGGCGTAGAACTTACGTTTCAGGACGAAGCCCTCGAAGCCCTTGCCGAAATTGCTTTTGCGATCAATTCGGAAGTCGAAAACATAGGGGCAAGGCGTTTGAGTACGGTCATGAGTCATCTTTTGAACGAATTTTTGTTTGATGTGCCTGAAAAAATTGGTCGTAACGCCAAAATTTTGATTACCAAAGATATGGTACAGGAGCGCTTGCAAGGTTTGGTCAAAAACCGAGATTTAAGCCGCTATATTTTGTAGTTTTTTGGAACATAAAAATTCCATTTCTCTACAGAGTGGAATTTTTATTTCAGTTTTTTCATCAAAAAATAAAACCAAATGAAAACTTTTCAGGCAATATTTCCTATTTTGGCTTTGTACAAAGATCGAAAAGATTATACTATTGAAAATATAGATGTCGAGGATATATTCGATAGTGGAACAGGTTTTTTTGTGTCTGAAACAGGCGTTTTTATGTCGGTGGGGCATAATTTTGTTAAAAAACACAATCTGGAAAGAGCAAGTCAAATTCTATTTGACCAAACAGAATTTCAAACTTCTGATGTGGCTGATTTTTATGTAATTTTGGCACAGGATCGTAGGCAAATCGAACTAAAACCTATTATTGATTATCAAACAATTTATGTAAAAGAAGATATTAGTGAAAATCATAAAGGACGTGATTTGGCAATAGGAACAATACAATTTGCTGAAGATGAAAAATGCGAGCCTTTGAATATTAAATTTGAAACTTCTAACGAATTATCACAATTACAAATTCAAGGATTAAAAAAATTAGAAGACTATGATCATAGCAGACTTACAGAAAAAACAACAGCCTTAAAGGTTGTTTTTTACACACAAAAACTAAATTTATTCGAACCTTCAATTTCCAAAAACTATAATCATATTGCCTTTTTTGGATATCAAGAACAGGAAAGTGATAATTTCATTTCAATTGAAACTAAAAATTATACCAATCGTGATAAGAAACTGCCGTCTGATGGACTTCATGGCTTATCAGGTTCGTCTGTTATAGAAAATGATAAATGTGTAGGGGTGTTTTTTGCAGGTGGCGAGGTAGGAAGTGAAGAAGAAAATACTCACGGTTATTTCATTCCAACTACCAATCCGTATTTTCAACGTCTTTTTTATCGTTTTCAAGGCAAATTATTTGTAAAGGCTCTGGAAAGTTTTAGTAATTCGATCATAGAAAACAAGGAATACCGAGTAATTTTGCATAAAAGCAAGTATTTTCCGAAAGGGGAAGAATGCGTAAGAGGGAAAAATGGGCAATTAGTTACCTTACTTTGTTTCAAACACTCCTTGATCTATAAATAAATTTATGGGAAAAATATTTATTGGAAAGGTATGGGGCAAGGAACGTCCTATGATCGAGATAGAAGCCGAAGGCGTAACGTACCATGCAGGCATTAGTCATACTTGCGAAAATGGCATGATTCCGCTTACTGAAAACGATTTGGAAGAAGGCAGTAAATTCGAAGTAGATGAAGATACTTACGCAGGGCTTTCCAATAAAAGCAAACAAAAAGATCGTATGGGCGAATTAGGCAATACCAAGCCTGATTTTGATGAAAAACTTTTAGAGGCAAATCCAAAACTCAAGAAAAAAGTAGAAAAACGGAAATGAAAAGCAGAAAAAAAACGATATTGGCACAAATCAAAAGCGTATTACAAACCGAATTAGCCCATTCATTGGTGAAGGTTATCCTATTTGGTTCGAGGGCTTGGGGAAAACCTCGTAAAAATTCGGATTACGATCTTTTGGTGATTTTGCGTGAGCAGGATACATGGCAAGTGCGGGATAGGATTAGTGGCTGTTTGTACGAAGTTGATTTAGCCTATGAGATTTGTACTCAACCTATAGTAATTTCTGAAAATGACCTTTTAAACACCATTCGAGGAAAGCAACCTATTTTTCAAAAAGCACTTGAAAAAGGTATTTATTTATGATTACACCTGAACAAAGATATGAATTGGTGCGTTTGCGCCTCGACCAAGCCGAACAAACCTATCAAGTAGCCGCCAAATTGGTTGCTGAAAAAGAGTTTCCTACGGCTTTAAATAGGATTTATTACGGAATGTTTTACGCATTATTAGCTTTGGGCTTACAATATGAGTACGAAACGTCCAAACATCAGCAATTATTAGGTTGGTTTAACAAGGAATTTGTCAATAAAGGACTAATCAGTCGTGAATTGGGTAAAATAGTCAAAAAAGCCTTTGATCAGCGAATGAATGCTGATTATGAAATTGCAATTATGCCAAAACCTGATGAAATGCAGATTTTACTCAAAGAAATGAAAATATTTATCGATTCGATTTCAGGTTATTTGGAAAATCAATAAAATTAAAAATGGAAACACCTGAAAATGAGTATATTGTCCTTCCAAACCCTTTGTATGATGTGGTTTTTAAGTACCTCATGGAAGACAATGAAAGTGCAAAAATTTTGATTTCGACCTTGATCAACGAAAAGATCACAAAACTCGATTTCGAGCCTGTGTCCCATGCCGAAAAAATAAAATCGCCTTTTGCGGCAGAAGAAGTCAAACTTTTCCATTTGGATTTTACCGCCACTATCGAAAAGCCCGATGGTTCGGAGGAATTGGTCATGATCGAGGTGCAAAAAGCAAGTCAAGGAAGCGATATTTTCCGTTTCAAACGCTATATTTCCTCCAATTTTCAGAAAAAGCGAGAGGTCGAGGTGCGCGATCCTGAAACGCAAATGCTCGAAAAAATCCATTTACCTATTCGTCTTGTGCCAATTTTTATTCTCAATTTCAGGATCGAAAACGAGATTAATGACCTAATTATCAGGACAAACCGAACGAAAATGGGCGTTTTCAAGGAAAAAATTTTAGAAAAAAACAATGAATTTATTGATAATTTGAGTTTCGATCTCTGGGTAGTGCAGTTGCCTAATTTAGCCAAAATTAATCCTGAAGACTACGCCCAAGACGAATACAAAAGCAAACTGTATGCTTTGCTAAAACTGTTTGATCAGACTGCCCAAACCAAAAATAACAAACATCGACTTTTGTTTTTGAGGCGTGCTTTCCCCGATTTTTTGCAACGTTTGATCAATCGTTTGAAAGCGGTCGAGGCGGAAAATCCCGATTTGGAAGAACAAATGCACGTGGAAGACGAATATTTGGCGGAATTGATCAAATTAGACAACAAAATTAATTATTACAAAGAGCAGTGGGAAAAGGGACAAGTTTTGATTGAGGAAAAAGAAAAGGCAATTTTGGAACAGCAGCGGGAACTTTCTGAAAAAGAAAAGGCAATTTTGGAACAGCAGAGGGAGCTTTCTGAAAAAGAAAAGGCAATTTTGGAACAAAGGCAAGTTATTTTTGACTTGGCGAAATCCTTAAAAGAATTGGGTTTGTCGGTCGAGCAGATCGAAGCCAAAACGGGTTTATCAAAAGAAATTATTGAAAATTTGTAAGGACAAATCCACCATAACCACAAACAAACACAATGAAAGAAGATTATCACAAATGGTATTCGAACCGCTTGGGGCGGGATTTCGAAATGCTGGTTTTTGGACACACAGGCTTGCCTGTAGTGCTTTACCCTACTTCATACGGGCGTTTTTACGAAAACAAAGATCGGGGTTTGATCGGGGCTATTGCTCCTTTGATCGAGGGCGGACACATCAAAGTTTATTGTCCTGATGGCATTGATCGGGATACATGGTACAACAAACACATACACCCTGCCGACCGAGTGCGAGGACATCAACGCTACGAGGAGGTCATTGCCTACGAAGTTGTGCCGCGCTGTATGTATGAAACCAACCACGACAAAGTGATTATGTCGGGCTGTAGTTTTGGGGGTTTGCACGCACTCAATTTTTCTTGCCATTATCCGCATTTGGTTTCATACCTGATTAGTATGAGTGGAGGCTTCGAAATTCGTTCGTTTCTTGATGGGTATTATGACGATTTTTGCTACCAATTCAATCCTGCCGAATACGTACCCAATTTACAAGGCGAACATTTGGAAAAAATCCGAAAAATAGGTGTAATTTTGGGCGCTGGAGAGCGCGACATTTGCAAAGACTCGAATTATGATATGTCGCACAAAATGAACGAAAAAGGAATTACCCATTGGCTTGACGTAAAACCTCGTGCGGTTCATGATTGGGATACTTGGCACGCCGTTTTTCCCGAATATTTAAAAGCGGTTATCAATCATTACTACAAAAAATAGGATTTTGTAACATAGACTTTCTTTAGTGTCTTTGTAATTAATTGATTATTAACAGTTTAGCACAGACTAAGGTTGGTGCTGTAAAAAAAAATCAAACAAAAAAATGATCTTGGATTTTGAAAAACCCATTGCCGATTTGGAAGCCAAATTGGTAGAAATGAAAGAGTTAGCGGCGAACAACCAAATGGATTTTTCGGGGGCAGTTGTGGCGCTCGAAAACAAAATTCAGCAACTCAAAATAGATACCTACAGCAACCTAACGCGCTGGCAAAGGGTTCAACTTTCGCGCCACCCCCAACGCCCTTATACGCTGGATTATATTCACAGGCTTACTTCGGATTTTATAGAACTGCATGGCGACCGCCAATTTGGGGACGACAAGGCAATGATCGGCGGTTTGGGAACGATTGAGGGACAAACTTTTATGATCATTGGTCAGCAAAAAGGACACAATACCAAAGAACGCCAACTACGTAATTTTGGCATGGCGAATCCTGAAGGCTACCGAAAAGCCTTGCGTTTGATGAAAATAGCCGAAAAATACAAGAAACCTATTCTGACATTGATCGATACTCCTGGGGCTTTCCCTGGAATAGAGGCAGAACAGCGCGGACAAGCCGAAGCCATTGCCCACAATTTGAAAGAAATGTTTAGGATCAAAGTGCCTATTATTTGCGTCATTATTGGTGAAGGAGCATCAGGCGGGGCAATCGGCATTGGGATTGGTGATAAGGTTTTTATGCTCGAAAACACTTGGTATTCAGTTATCTCACCAGAATCCTGTTCTTCAATCCTCTGGCGAAGCTGGAATTATAAAGAACAAGCCGCCGAAGCCCTAAGACCGACCGCAAAGGATATGCTCGAAGCCCAACTTATTGACGGAATTATTAGCGAGCCGCTTGGCGGCGCACATACTGATCCCGACAAAAGTGCCGAAGAAGTCAAAAAAGCAGTGTTAAAAACCTATCAAGAATTGGCTGGTCTGCCTGTCGAACGTTTGATGAGTAATCGAATCGATAAATTCTCAAAAATGGGCGTTTTTCAGGAAATATAGGCGTTTTTAAACTGAACACCTTTATAAATAATCTATAAAGCAGAAATCGTAACACGACTAAATTCGTGCTACGATTTCTGCCAAAAATTATCTATTTCAATTCATCTATTTTCCCGATCAGGTTTTCCCAATCCGCATTGGCTTTTTCTAATTGGTTTTTCACTTTGTCGTACTCAACCGTAGTTTTTGCCAATTTAACAGGATCGGCATAGATCGAAGGTTTTGCCAATTCGTCCTCCCAATTTTGCTTTTCTTTTTCCAAAGCCGCAATTTTGGTTTCACATTCCGAAAGACTTGCTTTCAAACGCCGCAGTTCCGATTCTTGCCGTTTCCGTTCCCCATCGTCTTGTGGGGCAAGGGTAAGTTTTTTCTCTTTTGTGCTTTCTTTGGCGTTTTTAGCGGGTTCTTGGGCGGGGCGCTGCGATTGCCAATATTCGTATTCTTCGTAAGTCCCCAAATATTCCTTGATTTGGCGGTCTTCGATGTACCATATCTTATTCGCAATTTGTTCCACAAAATGGCGGTCGTGCGAAACCACCAAAAAACTACCTTCGTACTGTTGCAAAGCCTGAATGAGGATATTAACCGAAATCATATCGAGGTGATTGGTAGGCTCATCGAGTAGCAGAAAATTGGAATTGGACAAAAGCACTTTCGCCAAAGCCACTCTTGATTTTTCCCCGCCCGACAGCACTTTTATTTTCTTGAAAACATCATCTCCTGAAAACAAAAAACAGCCTAAAACGCCTCGCAATTCGGTTTCCGATTTGTTCGTTCCCATTTGTTTGAGTTCTTCCAAAAGATTGCTTTCGAGGTGCAAAGATTCGAGCTGGTGCTGGGCATAGAACGAAGTTTTGACATTATAACCCAATTTGGCTTCGCCTTGGGCGGCTTCTGTGCCTGCTATGATCCGCAAAAGCGTAGATTTTCCTCGTCCGTTTGCCCCGATCAAAGCTATTTTATCGCCTTTTTCTATCGTAATATTGGCATCTCTCAAAATTTCCAAATCCCCAAACGATTTGCTTACATCAATCAAAGAGGAAATTATTTTTCCCGATTGTTGATCAAAAGAAAAACGGAAATTCACCCGCGCCGTAGCATCGACCACTTCGTCTATCAAATCCAAACGTTCGAGGGCTTTTACTCTCGATTGTACTTGGCGCGCTTTTGAGGCTTTTGCCTTAAAACGTGAAATAAAACGTTCAGTTTGGCGGATTTGGCGTTGTTGATTTTCATAACTGCCCTGTTGCACTTCCATTCGCAAGGCTTTTTCCTCCAAAAAGAAACTATAATTTCCGCTATATTCGTTGAGTTTTTGCCCCGCAACCTCGACCGTAATGTCGCAAACATTGTCCAAAAAATAACGGTCGTGCGAAACCACCATCACCGAACCTTCATATTCGTACAAATATTCCTCAACCCATTGGATCGAAGGCAAATCGAGGTGGTTCGTAGGTTCGTCGAGCATGAGCAAAGAAGGTTTTTGCAAAAGCAACTTGGCAAGCATGACCCTCATACGCCAACCGCCCGAAAACTCTTTCAAAGGGCGTTGCAGATCAGCGGTCGTGAAACCCAAACCCTCTAATATTTTTTCGGCTTCGGACTCCATCACATA
>JAAFHK010000222.1:2856-7084 GCA_013297565.1 Cytophagales bacterium | reverse complement strand
GATAGGCAGGCGAATGTAAAACGGCATAAATATAGTCCAAAACATCAATCGGGGCAAAAGTACCTTCGGAATTTTCTTTTTCGTGAGTGAAAACTAAACCCAATTTTTCGGCAAATTCTTGGATAATTTCTTTCTTGAAATTGGGTTTGCGCGGTTCTTCTGCAAACAAATTTATTTCCTGCACAGGATTCAGTTTGTTTGTCCAATGTTGTACTTCTTCTTGCGTTTTTTGTACTTCTTTTTCAAAATCTTTGTAGAGTTTTTGAAGCGTTTTATCCAAATTTTCAAGTTTTTCAAAGGCTTTTTTTACTAAATCAAACATTTTCTCTACCATTTCCAATTTTGCCTCCGCAATTTTGAGTTTGGTCGTATATTCTGCTTTTTTTTCCGTTGAAAGTGGTTTCGTAGGTTTTGGCTTTTCGGGATAGGTATAAAGCGGCAAATGGTAACTTGCGCTACCTATGGTATGCCCATCGATTAGGGTTTTGCTAACGAAAATATCACGATAGGGCAGGGTTTTGTTCATCATGATTTTTTCCGTAACCAAACCCAAATTTTCCCTTTCCAAGAAATGTTGCATCACTTCGTAACGAGGCATACAATGAAAACCTGTGGAGTTTCCTGTGTAAAAAGTCCATTTCGTGTCAAAAGGTCGGTACGCAATTTCGACAAATTTGCTCTCATCAGGATAGCTATTTCGCAAATCCTCTTGTGCCAATTCCACTTTCCAATCCCGCGCATCATCGCCCAATTTGAAAACCCAACGGGCTTTTTCGGCTTCCATATTCATAAATTTCTCTATCGTTTCCCGCACTTCCTCCTTCGAATCTTTGATCGTAAAATGATCGCGCGCCGTAACCAAACCCACCGAATTGACCACAAATAAATCGTTTATGCCAAAACCCTTGTCATAAATTTCCTTCAGATCAAAGTCTTTTGGTACAAAATAGTAATTCGGAGCAACATTTCTAATTTCCTGATAACCAGCACTTTGTAAAGTATTCGTATTCAAAAAATCATATTTCGCTTGCCTTTTTCCAAACAAATCGGCATGATAAATTTTCCCTAATTCGTCTTTTGCTTTCTTACCTGTTTTCACAAAAAAATTGATCGAAACACCTTGCATAATGTCAAAAACGTTCTGATCTATGCCGCCATCGGGTGCGGTTTCCTTCTTTTTGCTGTTCCCATGCAAATCCAAAGTATAAATTTTATCATAGGTTTTCAATAAATTCCAACGCATTCCCCTAAAAGTCGGGTTGTCCAAAAAACCATGCGGATTGATAAAAGCAACCACTCCAAAACCGTTTTCTTCCACAAAATACTGCCCCAAACGCAAAAATTTGACATAATCGTCATTAATCCATTTCGGATTCCGTTCATCAAGGCGGACTTTGCCTTCGGGTTCTTTTTTGTAACTTTCCATCAAATCCGTAATCCATTCGCTTTTATTTTGACTTTCGCCACTGTAAGGCGGATTGCCGATTACGCACATCACATATTTTGCCCTTTTGACTTTATCAGCCTCGTTTGCCTCCTCAGTGAGCCATGTGGCAAATTCGGTTTCTAATTGACTCGCCGAATTTTCCAAACTATTGGTCAAAAATACCTTCAAACGCTGTTTTTCGCTGGTTTGATACCCTGTTTTGGTCAAAAGCAAATCTAATTGCAAATGCGCCATAGCGTAACTTGCCATCAGCAACTCAAAACCATTCAGACGAGGCAATAAATGGTCTTTTACATAGTCCGACCAATTTTGTTCTTTGTTAAAATTCTTATCAAAATTTTGATAAATATGTTTGATAATTTCAGACAAAAAAGTACCCGTACCCGTTGCAGGATCGAGGATTTGGACTTTGTGAATCTCTTTTTTGACCAATTTTCCCTCGATCAAAACTTCCTTTATGGCTTTGCTACTATCCGAAATGCCGTTTTTTAAACCAAATTCCATTTTCAACAGATCATCGACCGCCCGAACCATAAAATTGACCACTGGCGAAGGCGTGTACCAAACGCCCCGCGCTTCCCTTAGTTTGGGATCGTATTTGGACAAAAAAGTTTCGTAAAAATGAATTATCGGCTCTTCGGTTTGTGTGCTTTTACCATGATTGTCCAAAATTTCCTCGATATTACTATACAAAAAAATCTCTACCAAATCATCAACTACCCAGCGGATTCGGTCATCAAACTTTTCATCGGCAATGTAATGGAACAATTTTTTCAAAAAAGGATTTGAGGCGGGAATCAGCAAAGCGGCTTCCTTTCGGCTAAAAGTTGCCAAACTTTGATCGTGCAAACGTGCCGCAAACATTCCGTAGGCAATGGTTTGGGCATAAAGATCGGAAAACGTTTTGGCATCAATATCTTTGATCAAAATTTTCTTAAATGCCTCAATTTGTTCTTTGAGTTCGCTATTTTTTTTCGATTCCTGATCATTTTTTACCGCTTTTTCGATAATTTCAGCCAATAATCTTGCCTTGCCTGCCATCATTTCCGCCAATTTTTCGGGACTTGTGATGGATTGACCAAGATACATGACAAAATCTTTGAGTTGGTTTTCGAAAGATTTGAAATTTTCGGGTAGCGGAACAATTTTACCATTTTTTACTTCGCCAATCGAAATGGTTTTTACCCAATTTTTGTCCTGATAAAAATGAAATTCGAGATAATCGGTAAAAACAATATTGTTCAAAGCCTCTTTGTAGCGGTCAAATTGTTCTTTGTTACCCGCAGTTTTTGTCCCCGCCAAATCCTTATCACCAATATTTTTTGTTTCGATAAAACCTACAGGAATATCATTTTTCGTCAGGATATAATCGGGCGCACCGCATTCGATCCTTTTGGGTTCGTTCGTCGCCTGAATTTCAGGGACAAGCGTTTCGATCAGGCTTTGCAAATCGCCCCTAAAACTGTGTTCGGTCGAATTGCCAAAGTCGTAGCGTTGTTTGACGTTTTCTAAATATTCTGCGGTAGTCATTTTTATTGGTTTTTAAGCCACAAATTGCACGAATTTACACGAATTAGGGCTGTTTTTTCAATAAAAACAAATCCTTTGCCGTTTGGCTTGTGATTTCCGCTATTTTTTCCAAACCAACTTGTTTAATATCGGCTATTTTTTGGGCAATAATCGGAATATAACTGCTTTCGTTGCGTTTTCCGCGATGCGGATTTGGGGCAAGGTAAGGGCTGTCGGTTTCCAAAATCAAATGCTCCAAATCAATTTCCGCCAAAACCTTGTCCAAACCCGAATTTTTGTACGTAACCACGCCGCCAATGCCCAATTTAAAACCCAATTCGATCAAACGTTTTGCCTGTTCGACCGTTCCTGTGAAGCAATGTAGCACTCCAAAAAGCCGTTCATCTTTCAATTTTTCCAATAAAGTGATCACTTCCTCCATTGCCTCGCGCGAATGAATCACCAGAGGCAAAGCATATTTTTTTGCCCAATCTGCCTGTATTCGAAAAGCCTCTTGCTGTTGCTCGAAAAAAGTTTTGTCCCAGTACAAATCCAAACCCATTTCACCCACTGCCCAAAAATGCCGTTTAGAAAGCCAATTTTCTACTTCATAAAGGGCTTTTTCGAAATGCGGATCGACAGAACAAGGGTGCAAACCCATCATAGGAAAACAGTTTTTGGGATAACGCTGTTCGAGATCGAGCATCGGGTCTATAGATTCGTGGTCTATATTGGGCATGAGAATGGTCTGTACGCCTTGCCCAAAGCAACGTTCGAGCATCTGATCCTGATCGGCTTTGAACTGTTTGGAATAAATATGTGCGTGTGTATCCGTAAAAAAAGGCATTTTCGTGTATTTCCTTGGTTTGGTGGATAAATTTAGGTATGCTTTTCCAACTGTTTCAAAGCCATTTCTGCTAAAGTTTTGCCAATAGAAAGCGAAGAAGTAGCGGCTGGCGAAGGGGCATTCCCTACATGAATCGCCTTTTTATCCTCAAAAATCATAAAATCATCAACCAAACCGCCTGTTCGGTCGCAAGCCTGCGCCCGAACGCCTGATCCACCCTCGACAAGGTCGTTTTCTTGAACTTCAGGAATCAGTTTTTGCAAGGCTTTCGTAAAAGCGGCTTTCGAAAACGAACGGTACATTTCGCCCAAACCCGTTCGCCAATATTTAAAAGCAACTTTTTGGAAGCCCGACCAAAGCAAAGTTTCGGTCAGTTCGCCCACATGAAAGGCTGTTTTTTGATAGCCTTCCCTTCGGAACGCCAA